>JBDTXV010000030.1:0-11740 GCA_040006015.1 Caldimonas sp. | reverse complement strand
GCTCCGGCAGCAAGGCCGCGGCGATCCTGACGCTCGTGCTCGACGCGCTGAAGGGCTACGTTCCGGTGATGCTGGTGCAGGTCTTCGGGCCTCGGTACGGGCTCGGCGAAGGCACCGTCGCGCTGGTCGCGCTCGCTGCATTTCTCGGCCATCTGTGGCCGGTGTTCTTCCGTTTCCAGGGCGGCAAGGGCGTCGCAACCGCGGCCGGCGTGCTGCTCGGCATCAATCCGTGGCTCGGCCTCGCGACCTTGCTGACGTGGCTGATCATCGCGGCGTTCTTCCGCTATTCGTCGCTCGCGGCTATCGTCAGCGCGGTATTCGCGCCGTTCTATCAGCTGCTGATCTGGGGCGGCGGGCCGGCCGCGATCGCGATCACCGTGATGGGGCTGCTGCTGATCTGGCGCCACAGCGCCAACATCCAGAAGCTCTTCCAAGGGACCGAAAGCAAGCTCGGCCAGAAGGCGCATGCGCCGGCGCTTGCCTCAGCCGCGGAGCGCCACGCACACGCGCCGGCGGCGCACCCACAAAACGCGCGCGCGCCGCACGCACGTCATCACAAACATCGCCGCAGCCACGGCGACGGAGCGAAATCATGAGTCACGGCCTGCGCCGCTTCCACGTCGGCGATCGTCTTTCGGAAATGACGATACACAACGGCACCGTCTATCTCGCCGGCCAGGTCGCCGACGATGCGACGCAGGACATCCGCGGCCAGACGCGGCAGGTGCTCGCGGCGATCGACCGGCTGCTCGCCGAGGCCGGCAGCGACAACGCGCACCTGTTGATGGCGCAGATCTTCCTGCCCGATCTCGCCGACTTCGCGGCGATGAACGAGATCTGGGAAGACTGGATCGCGCCCGGCGATGCGCCGCCGCGCGCGACGGTGTCGGCGCGCCTCGCGAAGCCGGAGTGGAAGATCGAGATCGTCGTGACCGCGGCGCTCTGACGCGCTACTTGCCGGTCCAGCGCGGCGCGCGCTTTTCCTGGAACGCACGCACGCCTTCGCGGAAGTCGGCGCTGCCGTAGGTCGCCTCGATCAGGTCGTCGCCGTCGGGCACGGCGCGCGCTTCCTGGATCCGGCGCACCGCTTCCTTCGTGACCCACAGCGTGATCGGCGCGTGCGACGCGATCGTCTCGGCGAGCTCGCGCACGCGGACCTCGATCGCATCGGCCGCGACGATCTCGTGGACGAATCCGGCGCCGAGCGCTTCCTGCGCCGAGAGCAGCCGCGCGGTGAAGATCAGCTCCTTCAGGCGCGACGGGCCGAACAGATCGAGGTAGCGCGCATAGGCCTGCATCGACAGGCAGTTGCCGAGCGTGCGCGCGATCGGGGCGCCGAAGCGCGCATCCGGTGTCGCGATGCGCAGGTCGGCACCGGCTGCGATGCCGAGTCCGCCGCCGACCGCGACGCCTTCGATCTGCGCGATCACCGGCTTCTTGACGCGCGCGAGCCGGCCCGAGCGCTGGTCGCCGTCGCGCTCGTAGCGCAGGCCGTCTTCGCCACTTTCGAATTTCGTGAACTGGCTGATGTCGGTGCCGGCGACGAAGGCCTTGCCGCCGGCGCCCTTCAGCACGAAGACGCGGATCGAATCGTCGGCGTCGACTTCCTCGCAGGTTTCGTTGAGACGCCGGTACATGTCCCAGGTCATCGCGTTGCGCGCTTCGGGGCGGTTGAACGTCAACGTGACGATCGCGCCGTCGCGCGCGACCCGCACGTGCTCGCTGGCCGGTGTGCCTTGTTCCATGCTCGGGCTCACGTTCCGGTGAAGCGCGGCTTGCGCTTTTCCATGAAGGCCGTCTGGCCTTCCCTGTAGTCGTTGCTCCTGAAGCACGCTTCGACGGCGCGCTCGGTCGCGGCGACGTTGCGCACCTGCGCATCCTTCAGCGCTTCGCCGACGACGAGCTTCGAGCAGCGGACCGTCAGCGGCGCGTTCTCGGCGATCGTCCGCGCGAGCTCCTCGACGGTCGCGTCGAGCGCGTCGTTCGGCACGACGCGATTGACGAGCCCCATTCGCTCGGCCTCGCGCGCGTCGAACTGGCGCCCGGTGAAGAACATTTCCTTCGCGAATGCCGGGCCGACCAGGTCGACCAGCGGCTTGGCGCGATTCAGCCCGTAGCCGAGGCCGAGCTTCGCGGCCGGCACGCCGAACTTCGCGTTCTCGGTGCAGATGCGCAGATCGCAGCAGACCGCGACCGCGGTGCCGCCGCCGATGCAATAGCCACGGATCATCGCGATCGTCGGGATCGGCATCGCCTGCAGCGTCTCGTAGGCCTTCTGCGTCGTCTCCTGGTAGTGCGCGACCGCGGCGGCCTCCTGGCGCTCGTCCTTGAACTTCGAGATGTCGGCGCCCGACGCGAACGACTTGCCGCCGGCGCCGGTCAGCACCATCACGCGGACCGACTTGTCGGCGGCGAAGGCGGTCATGATCTCGAGCGCCGCGTCCCACATCTCGAGCGAGATCGCGTTGTGGCGTTCCGGATTGTTCAGGATCATCCAGCCGACCCCGTTCTCCACCTTCGAGATCATTTTTTCGCTCGGCATCGATGTCTCCTCAGACGATTCCCTGACGATTCAGCTGCTCGATCTCGGCCGCGCTGTAGCCCAGCTCGCGCAGCACCTCGATGGTGTGCTCGCCCTGGTCGGGCGGGTGCGCGACGACCTGGCTCGGCGTGCGGCTCAGCGTCACCGGCTGCCCGAGATAGGGAACGTCGTCGACCTTCTGGACGATGTCGAGCTGCTGCACTTGGGGATCGGCGAATGCCTGGTCCATCGTGTAGATCGGGCCGCACGGCACGCCGGCCTCGTTCAGCGCATCGACCCAGTCCGCGGTCGTGCGCGTTTGGAGATGTTTCTCGAGATCGTCATGGAGCCGGTCGCGGTTCTTCGAGCGCAGCGCCGCGGTCGAATAGTCCGCATGCACGACCAGCTCGGGCGCCCCGATCGCCCGGCACAGCCGGTCCCAGATCTTGTGACCCGAGACGGCGAGGTTCATGTAGCCGTCGCGGGTCTTGTAGACGCCGGTCGGGATCGAGGTCGGATGGTTGTTGCCGGCCTGCTGCGGCACTTCACCCTTCATCAGCCAGCGCGCCGCCTGGAAGTCGAGCATGAAGAGCTGGGCCTGCAGCAGCGACGACTTGACCCACTGGCCCTTGCCCGACTTCTCGCGCTCGACCAGCGCGACCATGATGCCGTGGGCGCAGAAGATGCCGGCGCACAGGTCGGCGATCGGGATGCCGACACGCATCGGCCCCTCGCCCGGCTCGCCGGTGATCGACATCAGCCCGCCCATGCCCTGCGCGATCTGGTCGAAGCCGGGGCGCAGCCGGTACGGGCCGTCTTCGCCGTAGCCGGAGATGCTGGCGTAGATCAGGCGCGGATTGATCGCGGCAAGGGTCTCATAGTCGATGCCGAGGCGCGCCTTGACGTCGGGGCGGTAGTTCTCGACCAGCACGTCGGCGCGCGCTACGAGCTTCTTCAGGATCGCGACGCCTTCGGGCGACTTCAGATTCAGCGTGATCCCGCGCTTGTTGCGATGGACGTTCTGAAAGTCGCTGCCGTCGCGCGGGCCGCCGACGCCTTCGCCTTCGTCCATCGACGCGGGCATCTCGATCTTGATCACCTGCGCGCCCCAGTCGGCGAGCTGACGCACCGCGGTCGGGCCGGCGCGGACCCGCGTCAGATCGATGACGGTGAGATGCGCGAGGGCGGTGGACGCATGCATCGATTCAGTCTAACCCGGAGCAGCGGCACGGCTGGTGCCGTGAGCGGGCCAGGCGCGAGCGCCGGCATCCTCACGGGCCGCGTCGGCTCGACTTCAGTTGACTCCGGCGGCGTGGCCTTGGCGCCGCAGATCGAGCGTCAGCATCACCTGATCCGCGAGGAAGCGGAGTTCGCTTAGCTGATCGGCGTCGACCGTTCGAGGCAGGGGGTCAAACGCGCACAAGGTTCCGATCGGATGCCCATGAAAGATCAGCGGCACGCCGACGTAGAAACGGATGTGCGGCGCTCCGGTCACGTTGGGGTTGCTCGAGAAACGCGCGTCGATCGCCGCGTCTTCGACGACGGTGACATGCTCGGCGTCGCCGATCGCGTGATCGCAGAACGACGATGTCCGAGGGCGCTCGGTCAAGTCGATCCCGCTGCGGCTCTTGAACCAGAGGCGGTCGCCGTCGACCACGCTGATGACGGCGTAGGCCGAGCCGCAGAGCTCTGCGGCTCGGCGGACGAGATCTTCGTAGGCCGTGCCTTCGAATTCGTCGAGGGCCAGACCGTCCACGATGGCCTGCCGCGCCTTCTCCAGTAACTGTGTATCGCTCACGTCTTCATTATCGCCGGGGCGCGCAGGCGCTGCCGATTCGATCGCCGCGGTCCGCTAGTAACTGAGCCCCATCGCCTTGCGCACGTCGCGCATCGTCGCGCGGGCGACCGTGCGAGCGCGCTCGGTGCCGACCTCGACGATCCAGTGCACCTGTTTCGGGTTCGCCAGATACGGCGCCGCACGTTCGCGCCACGGCTGCTGCTCGCGCACGATCGCATCGATCACCGGCTGCTTGCAGTCAAGGCAACCGATGCCGGCGGTCGTGCAGCCCTCGACGACCCAGTCGCGCGTCGCCTGGTCGCTGTAGACCAGATGGAATTGCCAGACCGGACAGTCTTCCGGGTTGCCCGGATCGGTGCGGCGCACCCGCTTCGGATCGGTCCGCATGCGCCGGACCTTCTGCTCGACGACGGCCGGCGCGTCGCGCATCGCGATCGTGTTGCCGTAGCTCTTGCTCATCTTCGCGCCGTCGAGCCCGGGCAACTTCCTGACCTCGGTGTGCAGCGCATGCGGCTCGGTCAGCACCGAGCGCCCGGTGCCGCGAAAGTAGCCCGCGAGACGCTCGCGGTCGGCGGCCGACAGCGCGGCGCTCTTCGCGAGCAGCTCGAGCGCGGCGGCGTGCGCGAGTTCGTTGCCGTCCTGCTGGAACGCCTTCTTCGAGGCCTCGAACGTCTTCGCGTCGTTCCTGCCCATCTTCTTGACGCTCGCCTGCGCCAGCGCCTCGAAGTTCGGCTCGCGGCCGTACAGGTGGTTGAAGCGCCGCGCGACCTCGCGCGTGATCTCGACGTGCGACGACTGGTCTTCGCCGACCGGCACGAACGCGGCGCGGTAGATCAGGATGTCGGCCGCCTGCAGCAACGGATAGCCGAGGAAGCCGTAGGTCGCGAGGTCGCGGTCCTTCAGCTTCTCGATCTGGTCCTTGTAGGTCGGGATGCGCTCGAGCCAGCCGAGCGGTGTGCCCATCGCGAGCAGCGTGAACAGCTCGGCGTGCTCGGGCAGCCGGCTCTGGATGAAGATCGTCGAGCGCTCCGGGTCGACGCCGGCCGCGAGCCAGTCGATCACCATGTCGTAGACGTTCTTCTCGATGACCTCGCGATCTTCGTAATGCGTCGTCAGCGCGTGCCAGTCGGCGACGAAATAGAAGCACTCGTAGTCCTGCTGCAGCCGGACCCAGTTCTTCAACGCGCCGTGATAGTGGCCGAGGTGCAGCTCGCCGGTCGGGCGCATGCCCGAGAGCACGCGCTGGCGCGGCGCTGGCGCAGGAGAAACGTCGGGTGGAGTCATGCGGTGACGGGGCCTTTTCAGCCGGGCGATTGTAGGTGCGGACCCTCGAACGAGGCCGATACACTGCGCCCGGCATGAAGAACATCGTGATCCTGATTTCGGGCCGCGGCTCGAACATGGAGGCCATCGTGCGCGCGTGCGCCGACGAGCGCTGGGACGCGCGCATCGCCGCGGTCGTCAGCAACCGGCCCGATGCGGCCGGGCTCGCGTATGCGCAGGGCCGCGGCATCGCGACCGCGAGCCTCGATCATCGGCCGTTCGCATCGCGCGAGGCCTTCGATGCGGAGCTCGCCGCGATCGTCGACGCCTATCGTCCGGACGTGCTCGCGCTGGCCGGGTTCATGCGGATCCTGACGCCGGCGTTCGTCGAGCGCTACGAGGGACGGATCGTCAACGTGCATCCGTCGCTGCTGCCGGCATTCCCCGGGCTGCACACGCACCGCCGCGCGCTCGAAGCCGGCTGCAAGCTCGCGGGCGCGACGATCCATTTCGTGACGCCGGCGCTCGACCACGGACCGATCGTCGCGCAGGCGATCGTGCCGGTGCTCGCCGGCGACACCGAAGCCTCGCTCGCCGCGCGCGTGCTCGAGCGCGAGCATCTGATCTATCCGCGCGCGGTGCGCTGGCTCGTCGAAAGCGCGCTGAGCATCGAGGCCGGCGTCGTCACGCACGTGCGCGGCGAAGCGCAGCTGTGGCGCTGACGCTCTCTAGAACAGGCTCGCCGCCATGTTGATCGTGAACGCCAGGATCATCGTGTTGAAGACGAACGACAGCACCGACTGCAGCAGCACGAGCCGGCGCATCGGCCGCGTCGTCACGCTGACGTCCGAGGTCTGGCTCGCGACCGCGATCGTGAACGAGAAGTACAGGAAATCGCCGTAGCTCGGCGCGAACGGCACGTCCACGGGCGGGAAGGCGAGGCCGCTGCCGGCGGTGTCGGCGTGATACGAGCTCGCGTAGTTCAGGCCGAACAGGATCGGCAGCAGCAGCCACGATCCGACCACGGTCGACAGTGCGAGCCCGATGTGCGGCAACGCGTGGCGCGCATCGGAGCCCTTCGCCGCCGACAGCTCGAAGACGACCGCTCCGAGGCTGAAGAGTGCCGCGAGCACGACGACGATCAGCACGGTCTGCGCGCCCTCGGCCTGCGCCAGCGCGACCTTCTGCAGCCGGTCATGATCGGAGCGGCTCATCAACACGCCGACCAGCGCGAGGTAGAGCCAGACGCCGACGTTCCAGCCGACCAGGCAGCGCGTGACGACCGACGGCGCGTGCGGGATCAGCATCGACGAAGCGACACCGGCCGCGGTCGCGAGCGCGAGCGCCGGATGCGCGCGCAGGTGGCGCAGCGTGCGCGTCAAGCGCCGCTCCCGCGGCGTGCAGGATGTGCGGGTCCGGAGAACGCGAGGTCGTCGGTCACCGGCCTAGGATAATCCGGGCGATGCACCCGAACGCCTTGCTCGAGCATGCGACCGAGCTGTTGCACCGCGTGCTGCAACTGAAGCATCCGGCCGACGGCGTTGTCTCCGACTACTTCCGCGAGCACCGCACGCTCGGCAGCCGCGAGCGCCACGCGCTCGCCGAGACGACCTATGCGGTGCTGCGGCGCCGTCCGCTGCTGCAGCATCTCGCGCAGTCGGGCAAAGGCGAGATCGAACGCCGCCTCGCGATTCTCGGCTGGCAAGGCAACGAGGGCTTCCTGCGCGCGGCGCTCGCCGAGACCGAGCAGCGCTGGCTCGAGCAGGTCCGCTCGATCGACCGGGCCGCGCTGCCCGAGCGGCTGCGTCACAACCTGCCGGGCTGGCTCGCCGATCTGCTGCAGCCGGCGCTCGGCGACGAGTTCTGGCCGCTGGTCGAAAGCCTCGATGCGGTCGCGCCGCTCGACCTGCGCGTCAACACGTTCAAGGCCAAGCGCGACGAGGTCCAGCGCGAATTCGCGACGCACGGCATCGATGCGCAACCGACGCCCTATTCGCCGCTCGGCTTGCGCATCGACGGCAAGCCGGCGCTGCACAAGCTCGACCTGTTCCTGCGCGGCGACGTCGAGGTCCAGGATGAAGGCAGCCAGGTGCTCGCGCTCCTGACCGGCGCGAAGCGGGGCGAGATGGTCGTCGACTTTTGCGCCGGCGCCGGCGGCAAGACGCTCGCGCTCGGCGCTGAGATGCGCAACACCGGCCGGCTGTATGCGTTCGACACGTCCGGCCATCGGCTCGCCGCGCTGAAGCCGCGCCTCGCGCGCAGCGGGCTCTCTAACGTGCATCCGGTTCAGATCGCGCACGAGCGCGACGACCGGATCAAGCGCCTCGCCAGCAAGATCGACCGGGTGCTCGTCGATGCGCCGTGCTCGGGGCTCGGCACGCTGCGCCGCAATCCCGACTTGAAGTGGCGCCAATCGCCCGAATCGATCGCCGAGATGGGCGTCAAGCAGCGCGCGATCCTCGCGAGCGCGGCACGCCTGGTGAAGCCGGGCGGCCGACTGGTCTATGCGACCTGCAGCCTGCTCGAGATCGAGAACGAAGCGGTCGCCGAGGAATTCGGCGCCGCGCATGCGGCCGATTTCGAGCCGCTGCCGGCGTTGGATGCGCTTGACCGGGCCCACGTCGGCGATTCGCAGACGCTGGTGCGCGGCGACTTCATGCGGCTCTGGCCGCACCGGCACCACACCGACGGCTTTTTCGCGGCAGTCTGGCAGCGGCGCTGAAGCGCGCGAATTCGAGCCTTCCCTTGCGTGGGCCGGAACGGCCTTCATGTTGCCGATAGCGGTCTAATTCCCTCGAAAAGCAGGGCTAATCGAAGGGGGGTCGCTTACAATTCGCGGGCCGTTTTGGCACTGAATGAAAGCAGGTACATGGGTCTCCTGACGTCGATTTCCGATGCGTTCCTGAATTGGCTTGCGCACGGGCTGGTTCCGACCAGCGCGTGGCAGGTCGTTCTGTTCACGCTGGTCGCGACCCACGTCACGATCGCCGCGGTGACGATCTTCCTGCATCGGGCCCAGGCTCACCGCGCGCTCGAGCTGCACGCGATTCCGTCGCACTTCTTCCGGTTCTGGCTCTGGCTGACGACCGGAATGGTCACGAAGGAGTGGGTCGCGATCCACCGCAAGCACCACGCGAAGTGCGAGACCGAGGACGATCCGCACAGCCCGCAGACGCACGGCATCAAGACTGTGCTGCTAACCGGCAGCGAGCTCTATCGCAGCGAAGCGAAGAACCAGGAGACGCTCTCCAAGTTCGGCCACGGCACGCCCGACGACTGGATCGAGCGCAACCTCTACACGCCGTTCAGCTGGCAGGGCGTCGGCGTGATGCTGATCATCAATCTGATGTTGTTCGGCGCGATCGGCGCGACCGTCTGGGCGGTGCAGATGCTGTGGATCCCGATCACCGCGGCGGGCGTGATCAACGGCCTCGGCCACTGGTGGGGCTACCGGAACTTCGAGGCGCCGGATGCGAGCACGAACGTCTCGCCGTGGGGTCTCGTGATCGGCGGTGAGGAACTGCACAACAACCACCACACCTATCCGACCTCGGCCAAGATGTCGGTCAAGCCTTACGAATTCGATATCGGGTGGGCCTATATCCGCGGCCTCGAGATGATCGGCCTCGCGAAGGTCCGCAAGACGCCGCCGATGCTGAAGCTCGGCACGATCAAGCCGGTCGCCGACGACCAGACGCTCGAAGCGGTCATCGCGAACCGCTACGAGGTGATGGCGAAATACGCGCGCAGCCTGCGCCGGGCGAGCCGCGCCGAACTGCAGCGCCTGCAGAGCGAGGGCACGATCGGCTGCCCGAAGCTCGCCAATATGCGTCTGGCCAAGCGCTGGCTGCATCGCGACGACGACAAGATTCCGACCTCGGTGAAGGCGCAGGTCGCGCTCGCGATCGAGCACAGCCCGCTGCTCGCGAAGCTGATCGCGATGCGCGAGGAACTGCGTCTGCTCTGGACCCGCACCAACGTTTCGGCCGAACAGCTCGTCGTCGACCTGCAGGCCTGGTGCAAGAAGGCCGAGGAGAGCGGCATCGCCGCGCTGCAGGAGTTCGCGCTGAAGCTGCGCTCGGCGCACGCGTAATCGGACGCTTCGCTGAATTCCGGCGGGGTCGCTGCGCGACCCCTTCTTTCAGTCAAATGCAAACGGGGTCGCGATGCGACCCCGTTCTGTTTGGTTGCGGCACTCTGCTGAAGCGAACCCGCTCCGCCGCAGCGAAGCGTCACTTCAATTTCGTTTCCTTGTAGGTCACGTGCTTGCGTGCCTTCGGGTCGAACTTGATCAACTCGAGCTTTTCGGGCGTGGTCTTCTTGTTCTTGTCGGTCGTGTAGAAGTGACCGGTGCCGGCGCTCGACTCGAGCTTGATCTTTTCGCGTCCACCTTTTGCCATGATCGGCTCCCCGCTCTTTCAGTTCGAATCAGATTTCGCCGCGGGCGCGCAGGTCGGCGACGATCTGCTCTATGCCCACCTTGTCGACCAGGCGCAGACCGGCGCTCGAGATGCGCAGACGCACCCAGCGGTTTTCGGCTTCGACCCAGAAGCGCCGGTACTGCAGGTTCGGCAGGAAACGGCGCTTGGTTTTGTTGTTGGCGTGGGAGACATTGTTCCCAACCATCGGGCGCTTGCCCGTGACTTGACAGACGCGTGCCATGACGCTACTCCGTGTATTCGGCAAAGACGTCGATTATAGCCCGGGATCGGGCCGCGGTCACTGCTCGAGGAAGCGCTGCGCGTCGAGCGCGGCCATGCAGCCGGTTCCGGCGCTCGTGATCGCCTGCCGGTAGACGTGGTCCTGCACGTCGCCGGCCGCGAAGACGCCCGGCACGCTGGTCATCGTCGCGAAGCCGGAAAGGCCGCTCCGCGTCAGGATGTAGTCGTCCTTCATCTCCAGATGACCCTTGAAGATGCCGGTATTCGGCTGGTGGCCGATCGCGATGAAGCAGCCAGTCAGCGCGAGCGTCTCGGTCGCGGCGTCGCGCGTGCTCTTCAGGCGCACGCCGGTCACGCCGCTCGCGTCGCCGAGGACTTCGTCGAGCGTGTTCCACAGGTGCATCTGCACCTTGCCGGATTCGACCTTCGCGAGCAGTTTGTCGACCAGGATCGGCTCGGCGCGGAACTTGTCGCGCCGATGGACGACGTGCACCTTCGACGCGATGTTCGAGAGATAGAGCGCCTCCTCGACCGCGGTGTTGCCGCCGCCGACGACGCAGACCTCCTGTCCGCGGTAGAAGAAGCCGTCGCAGGTCGCGCAACCGCTGACGCCGCGGCCCATGAAGGCCTCTTCCGACGGCAGCCCCAGGTACTTCGCCGAGGCGCCGGTCGCGATGATCAGCGCGTCGCAGGTGTAGGTGCCGGAGTCGCCTCTCAGCGCGAACGGGCGCTTCGACAGGTCGACCGCGTCGATGTGGTCGAAGACGATCTTCGTGTCGAAGCGCTCGGCGTGCTTCAGGAAGCGCTGCATCAGGTCGGGCCCCATCACGCCGTCGACATCGGCCGGCCAGTTGTCGACGTCGGTCGTCGTCATCAGCTGGCCGCCCTGGGCGATGCCGGTCACGAGCATCGGCTTCAGGTTGGCGCGCGCGGCATAGATCGCCGCGGTATAGCCGGCCGGACCGGAGCCGAGGATCAGGACCGGGGCGTGCTGCAGGGGAAGGCTCATGAGGGCAGGTCGGCGTGGGCGAAATGATGCGTCAGTCTGACATGCGGCTCGATCCCGCTGGCGTCAACGCGCGTTATGGTGACAATAGCGAAATTGATGAAAACGTTAGATTTTCACAAGCCCCGGCGACCGGCGGCGCGGTCGCCAACAACCTGAAAGGCAACTTCAGATGGCCATGCTTTCGAACCTCGATCTGATCCGGCGCGTGCCGCTCTTTTCGCTGCTGACGAACGATCAGGCGCAAGGCATCGCCGACAGCGTCGTCAAGCGGCGTTTCCGACGCGGTGAAATTGTCGTCGAGCACGGCAAGAAGTCCAACACGCTGTTCATCTTGCTGACCGGACGCGCGCGAGTGCTGACGGCCGACTCGCGCGGCCGCGAGGTGATCCTCGCGGTGCTGCAGTCGGGCGACTACGTCGGCGAGATGAGCCTGATCGACAACGAGCCGCATTCGGCGACGGTGCGTGCCGAGGTCCAGACCGACATGC
>JBDTXV010000029.1:0-11917 GCA_040006015.1 Caldimonas sp. | reverse complement strand
CGTCACCGCGATCGCGATCGTGAGACCGGAGCGCAGCAGCGTCCCGAGCGCGGCATGCGCCGACGCGCCGCTCGCGGCGGGCGCCGCGGCCGTACACAGCCCGAGCGCGACCGGCACCAGCATCAGCCCGGCGCCGTGCGCGGTCGCCATCACGAACGACCACCACGCGAGCTGCGTGGGGCGGATGCGCGCGAGCAGCCGCGGATGGCGCCGGTCGACGAGCCGATAGACCCCGAACAGCAGCACCAGCGCGCCGGCGCCGATGCGCAGCGCGCGACCGTGGCGGACGATTTCGCCGAGCAGCGCGAACGGCAGCACCGCGATCGCCATCGCCGCGAGATGACCGGCGCCGAGCGGCGCGAGCGTCGCGAAGACCGCCGCGCCGCGCCGCTCGGTCAGGCCGTTCGCGACGGCCAGCGGCCAGCCCATCGCCGGGTTCAGGCCGTGATAGACGCCGAACCCGGCGACCGTGAGCCACAGCGCCGCGTCGCCGCCGTTCATCGCACGGCGCTCCGCTGCATCGACTGCGGCCGTCAAGCCGACGGATAGCAGTACGAGTCAGTCGAGCAGTCGCCGCCCTCGAGGCGGATCTGATGCGCGCCGAACTCGGCCCCGAAGTCGACGTAGAAATCGGGGTCGAGCGTCAGACCGCCGTTCGCGCCGACCTTGCACATCACCTGCACGCCGGGCACGCCGTCGGGATAGAACTGCGGGTCCCAGGTGCTGTAGAGCGAGTTCGTGAAGTAGACGCGTTCGCCGTCGCGGCTGATCTCGGTCATCTGCGGACCGCCACCGAACGGCTTGCCGTTCGGATGCGGTGTGTGCTTCGCGATGCCGCCGATGCGCACGCTGCCCGACTGCTTCGGCTGCATCGGATCGGTCACGTCGTACTGCTTCAGCTCCCCGGTGCCCCAGCACGCGACGTAGAGAAAGCGGTCGTCGAGCGAAAGATCGATGTCCGAGATCAGCGGCGGGACGGCACCGAAGCCTTTCAACAGCGCCGGCAGCTCCGACGCATCGGCCGGCTCGGGCGGGATCACCGCGGTCTTCTTCGCATGGAACTTGCCGCCTTCGCGATACCAGGTCCAGATCGAGCCTTCGAGGTTGGTCGTGTCGACGACGACGCCGAGAAAGCCGTATTCGCGCGTCGGATCGTGCGCCGGACGGATCTCGAGCGCCATCTGGTGATTCGCGCCGAGATCGATCGTCTGCACGTGCTTGCGCCCGCGCAGGTCCCAGAAGTGCAGCGCGTGGCCGTACTTGTTCGCGAGCAGGTCCTCGGCGACGATGCCGTTCTCGAACTGCGGCGGCAGCCCCCATTCGCCCGACACCATGTAGTCCCGCGGCAGGTTCCACCAGAAGTCGTAATGGAGCTTCTGCGGGCCGTGATCGATCTCCCAGCGGCCGCGGATGTCGAAGCTCTCGCAGTCCATGATGAAGACGCCCGGCACGCCCTGCGTGCCGTCGGCGCCGGCGCCGCCGAGCGTGCTGATGTAGATGCCCTCGGGTCCGCAGTGCGTCGTGTGCGGGCGCGAGTAGCCGGTCTTTCTGATCACCTCTTCGGGCTCGATCACCTTCGCGATGGTCGGCTTCTTCGGATCGGGCTGCGTGTCGACGACATAGATCCGCGACGAGCGGATGCCGGGGACGATCAGGTAGCGGCGCTGCAGGAACGCGTGGCCCGACATCGGCGACAGCGCCGACGAGCACGCATTCCAGCCGAAGTGATGGAACTCGTCGCCGCGGTTCGGCATGTCAAGGCGCGACAGCACCGAGCCGTAGCTCGCGGACTTCGGATCGAGGTCGACGACCGCGATCGCATCGGGGCGCGAGCGGTCGGGCGACAGCAGCGCGGTGTACGCGAAGCGCTCGCGCGGCCCCTGCATCGCAAGGCGCGGCGAAGGATAGAAGGTTGGATCGGGACGCAGGGCTTCGAGCATGATGTTCTCCTCCCTCGAAGGATCCCGTCGGCGGCGGCACTGCGGCGCAACGCCAGGCGCGCCAGGGATCCTCTGGTATCTGAGCGCTTCCGCGAGGTCGTGTCAAGGGCTTCCGAACCCTCGGATTCGCGTTCGGAATGAAGGCAGCAGCGGCGCCGCGGCGCTGCGGTAAAACGAGGCCCCCAACGGCGGACGCCGGATGACCTTCAGCGACGAGGAACTCGATGGCGCGGTCGCCGCCGGCATCCTCCCAGCGCGACGACGGCGAACCACAAGTTCGTGGTGGGCGGCCTGATTCAAACTCGCGATCCACACTAACGCGCCCGGCCGGCAAGCGCGTCGATCAGAGGACAAGTGATTCGCCCTGCGTTGGATGCGCAGCGGTCTACCAGGGCCTTCAGCGCCCTTTCGAGCGTGCGCAGGTCGCGCATGCGCTGCTGAACCTCCGCAAGCTTGCGACTTCCGATGTCCCGTGCCGACGAGCACGTTCGTCCATCGTCGAGCGAGAGCAGAGCCTCGACGTCGTCCAGCGAGAAGCCAAGCGACTGAGACCTCTTGATAAACCGCAACCGTGCGAGCGCCTCAGCTGAATATCGGCGTATGCCGCCAGCAGGACGCTCTGGGGCGGGTAACAGGCCCCGACGGTGGTAGTACCGCACCGTCTCGACATTGACCTCCACCTCTCTGGCCAACTGTCCGATCGTCATGTCGCTCATGTGTCTTGACTCCGTACTTGGGTACGAGCTTAGAGTAAGCCGCATCAGAGCCCCCGGCCTGCTCCAAGGCACGCCGGGAGCAGGCGTCGTCTTGCACATATCGAGCCTCCAATGCCAAAGCGCTACGACCTCCTTGTCATCGGATCCGGCACAGCCGCGGTGGGCGCCGCCACACGAATGCGCGAAGCCGGCTGGACGGTAGCTGTCGTCGACTTTCGTCCGTACGGGGGCACTTGCGCGCTGCGCGGCTGCGACCCGAAGAAGATGCTCATTGCCGGCGCCGAGGCGGTGGACCATGTACGCCGCATGCAGAACAAGGGAGTTATCGGGAACAGCAAGATCGACTGGCCCCAGCTGATGGCGTTCAAACGCGCGTTCACCGACCCGGTGCCGCAACGAATGGAGCACACACTCGCTGAAAAGGGGATCGACACCTATCACGAACGGGCCAGGTTCACCGGGCCCAATACCGTCCAGCTCGAGGGCGGCCAAGCTCTGGAGGCGAAGTTCGTTCTCCTCGCAGTCGGAGCGGAACCCGTCACATTGAATATCCCTGGCGAAGAGCACCTGGTCACGAACGAGGGATTTCTCTCGCTCGAGAGCCTGCCGGCTCGCATTGCCCTCGTTGGCGGCGGCTACATCGCCGCGGAGTTTTCGCATATCGCCGCGCGCGCCGGTGCGAGCGTGACCGTCTTGCAGCACGCGGATCGCATGCTGACCCAGTTCGACCCCGACGTCGTTGGCTGGCTCATGGAGACTTTCCAGCGACTCCGGATCGACGTTCGGACTGCCACGAAGGTCACCGCCATCGAAAAGACCGCGCACGAGTTCCGCGTGTACGCGACGTCGGCCGGTGTAGACATCACGGTTGATGCCGACCTGGTTGTTCACGCTGCGGGTCGTGCACCAGACTTCGGTCCACTGGATCTCGTGGCAGCCGAAGTCGCGACGACTCACGGTCGTCTCGAGCTGAATGGGTTCCTGCAGAGCATCTCGAACCCCGCCATCTATGCCGCCGGAGATGCAGCGCAGGCAGGACCGCCTCTGACTCCGGTCGCGAGCCACGATGCGAAGGTTGTGGTCGCCAACCTGCTCGACGGAAACCACCAGCGGCCGAACTACGACGGCGTGCCCAGCGTCGCCTTCACCATTCCACCCATTGCCCGTGTCGGCCTGACCGATGTGCGAGCACGCGAGCGGGGTCTCAAGTTTCGAATGAACAGCAAGAAGGCCTCGAACTGGTTCACTGCCCAGCAGGCAGCCGAGCCGGTATATGGCTTCAAGGTACTGGTCGACGAGGACTCGGACCGCATTCTGGGTGCTCACCTGGTCGGGCCGAAGGTCGACGAAGTCATCAACATCTTCGCTCTCGCCATCCGCCATGGGCTGACAGCGAAGGATCTGAGGGCAACGATGTTTGCATACCCGACCGGCGCTTCCGTTATCGGTTACATGCTCTGAAGGGAAGGCTTGACACCGTACGCGGGTACGTTCCTAGACTTGCTCGATGCAACAGACTGAACCGCCCCATCGATGGGCCACCGGAGGTTCACTCCTCGCTGGCTCCGCCGCTGCGATCGGCGCCTCTGCTTGTTGCGCTGGGCCATTGATCCTGGTGCTGCTCGGTGTCAGCGGCGCATGGGGCTCGCGGCTCTTGGCCCTGGAGCCGCTACAGCCGTTCTTCGTGACGGCCGCCGTCGTCGCTTTCGGCTTTGCTTTCCATCGCTTGTATCTGAAGCGGGAGGTCTGTGCGCCGGGTGAAGTCTGTGCAGTGCCTCCGGTGCGGCGTCGACAAAGGGTCATTTTCTGGACGCTCGGAGTCATCGCGACCGCATTGATGACGTTTCCGCTTTACGCTCAACTTTTCTATTGAAGGATCGCCATGAACAAGGCTTCTGCCCTCCTGCTCGCAGCCGCGCTGGTTGCACCGACCGCTTTCGCGGCCGGAATGCGCACGGCGACTCTGGACGTCAGCAACATGGACTGCTCTGCATGCCCGATCACCGTCCGCGAGTCGCTCAGGAAGGTGCCCGGCGTCGCGTCGGCGAAGGTCGACTTCAAGACGAAGCGTGCTCTGGTTGTGTTCGATCCCGCCAAGACCGGTCCAGAGACGCTCACCAAGGCGACCGCCGATGCGGGGTTTCCGTCGAAAGTCGCCCAACTCCAATGAGAACAAGCGAGGTTCTCCTCGGGTCGACCATCACGTGCCCGCACTGCGGTCACGCCAGGGACGAACCCATGCCCCTCGATGCGTGCCAGTGGTTCTATGAGTGCGGAGGCTGCAAAACCATACTGAAGCCGAAGTCGGGTGATTGCTGCGTGTTTTGTTCGTACGGCACGAACAAGTGCCCTCCGGTGCAATCACAACCTGGCTCGAGCGCCGGAGCCGGCGCGGGGCGCAGTGAGGCATGAGAATTGCCCTGCGCACCGTGAGTCTCACGAGTCCTAGCTCTTGGGCGAGGGCTGCACGCTGCACAAGGAACGATCGATGAACGAAAGCAAGAAGCCGGCGCCCGGGGCCGAGTTGCCGGCATTGACGTGGCCCTCGGTCGGCGGAGGGAGGTATGAGCTCGCGCCGACCGGCGGAGGTTGGCGGCTGCTCGTCGTTTACCGAGGGAAGCACTGCCCGCTGTGCAAGAAATACCTGGCGACGCTCAACCAGATGCTGGACCAGTTCGAGGCCTCCGGCATCAAGGTCGCCGTGGTCTCCGCCGATCCGCGTGACAAGGCCGAGTCCGAGGCGGCGGAAGAGAATTGGCGATTCCCAGTGGCCTATGACATGTCGGTTCCTCAGATGCGCGACCTGGGTCTCTACATCTCGGAGCCGCGCTCTGCCCAGGAAACGGATCGGCCGTTCGCCGAGCCGGCGCTCTTCGTGATCAACCCCGAAGGCAAGCTGCAGGTGGTCGATGTCTCGAACGCGCCCTTCGCGAGACCCGATCTGGCGAGCCTGCTCGCCGGTCTGAAGTTCGTCCAGGAAAAGAACTATCCCATCCGGGGCGCGATGAAGTAACGGCCATCGCCTGATGGCCGGTGCTGCCTAGGTCGTCGGAGCGGGGAACAGTTTTTCGGCGAAGCCGAGCAGATCGGCAGCGTCGACGTCGGGCGCCTCCGCCAACGGGAACATCTGCTGGCCTTCACGCGCGATGAAAGCCGCCCGAAGGCCCGCCCATTTTGCACCGGCAACGTCCCAGCCGTGGGCGGCGACCAGCATGCACTCGCCGGGTCCGACACCCATTTCGCCAGCTGCCCATCCGTAAACGGCTCGATCGGGCTTGAACTTGCGCGGCTGTTCCACGCTCAACATGCGCTCGAAGAAGCCGTCGAGGCCGGCATGCCTCATCTGCGCCTCGCCGACGTCCTGAGAGGAGTTCGTGAGGGTCGCGAGGCGGATCCCGCGCGCCTTCAACAGGTCGAGCGCGGGTTTGACGTCAGGATGCGGCGGTAGCTTGCGAATCACGCTCAGAACCTGCTTCGCGTCGTCCGCCTTCAGCGTGATGTCGCGATTTCGGGCGAGCATCTGAAGGACTGCTGCACCAATGTCGCCGAACGATGCGTACCGATCACTGACGGTCATCACGAGCGAGTATTGCAACATCGTCGTGAACCACAGCTTGGCCTCAGCGTCGTCAAGCAAGACGTCCGCGACAGCTTTTTGCAGCGGCTTGATGTCGAGCAGCGTTTCGTTGACGTCGAACAGCACCACGTGCGGCCGAGTCGAAGGATCATGCATGATCAAATCATACGGCGGCGGCTCGTCAGAGCGGGAGCAAATCAGACCCGAGCACGAGGCATCGACACGACTTGGGCCCCCATGGAACGACCGTAGACCCAGCCGAGAACAGCGCCGAAGACGAGGTGCAGCACCAGGGTCATCATCGGGGCCATGATGCCCATGTTCATCCCGAACAAGCCGGCGCCGGCCATCGGCATGAGCATCACCATCATGATCAGCCAGCCGATGACGGCCAGCATGATTCCACGCCCGACGTGGCTGGTCCCAGGCAGCTTCGAATCGAGCACGGCGATGGCGACGCCGTAGACGACGATGCCGATGGCGAAGTGCACGATCCAGCCGATGAGGGGCATGTCGGGCGACCCCACCATCCCCGCGATCATCTTCGGAAGGTCAAGTTGCGGCATGAGTCCCATCATTGCCTTCAAGACCATCAGCACCGACAGCACGATGGTTGCGACGAGTCCGGCAAGCATGCCTTTGGGAATGTCTCTCATGTCTTCTCCTTTGAAAGTTGATCGCTGACTCGGATCGCTGGATAAAGCTGACTTTCCCACGCTCAGGCGAGCGACGACTTGGCCGCGACTGTGTGGGAAGGGTCACGCGGGACGAGTCTGGTCCACACCAGATGATCGATAGAAAGCTTTCCAGGGCCGCGGCAGAGCAGCACGAGCAGCATCGCCGCCCATTGAACGTGAGTTGGCCAGGCGAGCGGGTAGACGAAGACTTCGATGACAGCGGTCATGCCGAGCAGAACGAAGGCAGTCGGTCGGGTCAGCAGGCCAAGGACCAGGAGCACGGGAGCACCGAGTTCGATGCCCAATGCAACATGGGCAGCGAACTCGGGGGAAAGCAGCGGAACTCGATATTCCTCCCTGAAAAGTTGCAGCGCCGAGTCCCAGTTGGCCAGCTTGGTCATGCCCGAAAACCAGAACACAGCGCCGACCCCGACACGCAAGGGCAAGGCGAGGAGCGTGTAGGGAACCGCCTCGAGAATGGCGCGGATGCGAATCAGAAGATCTTTCATGAGACCGCCTTCTCGTCGCTGCGGGAATACGAGATGAACCGACCTGCCAGCAGATGCGCGGCCAGCAACGCCGGCGCATCGGCTTCGCCGCTGTGCTCAAGCGCGAGGCCCAGCGCCACACCTTCGAACAAGGTCGAAGACAGGTTCCAGGCCGCGACATCCAGGCGGCTGACGTCGACGTGGCCGCCGAGTCGCTCGACAAGCAAGAAAACCGGCCCGCTCGACAGGTTCACGTTGCCCATCGCCTGATCGTCCTGCTCGAGGACGGCTTGCCAGATCGCATCGACCGGAAACGCCGATCGGATCATGGAGACCGACGGATGGGCGGTGAAGCAGAGGCGTGCCTGATCGGCTTCGCCGATGCCGGACAATTCCGTAACGTCAAGAGGGCGCGCATCTGGCGCATGCAGCGCCCGATTGACGGCCCACTCCAGCCGCGCGAGATCGGGCAGATAGGCAAGCGCCGAGGCTGGGGCGAATCGCTCGAGAAAGCTCGCGAAGTCTTCGCCGTAGGCGTTCAGGTCGGCGCCCCTGGGAGGGCATTCCAGCGTGAAGATCTGCGCCGCGCCTTCGAAGAAGTCTGCGCCGACCAGCCGGTGCACGGCCGGGAACGTGAGCCTCAGCGCGCGGGTGACCGTCGACAGGAACGTGTTGCGGTAGATGCCGACCCGTTCCCGCGGCGCAAGTCCGGCTCCGACGATCCAGGTCGACGCTGCGACCTCGTCGCCCGCAACCATGCTGCGCCCGAACGACTGCTGAAGCTCACGCAGGGACGGCATCACGGGCTCGCGCCATGTATCCAGCCGCCATTTCGGCTTCGCTGATCAAGACGCCGAGTGACGGCACGTTCGTGTCCCATTCGACGAGCGTCGGCACGTTGCCGAAGCGATTCAGCGCTTCTTCGTAGAGGGCCCAGACCTCTGGCGAGACCCGGGACCCATGGTCGTCGATCAGCAGCACGGTCCCCCGCTCCAGGTCGCGGACGGCGTGCCCCGCGAGATGGATCTCGCCGACCGAAGCCACCGGCAGCTTCGCGACATAGTCGGATGCGTTCCAGCCATGATTCGATGCGCTGACGAAGATGTTGTTGACGTCGCACAAGATGCCGCATCCTGTGCGCGTTGCGACGGCGGAGATGAAGTCCCACTCGGCAATCGTCGAGTGCTCGAAGCGCAGATACGTGGATGGGTTCTCGATCAGGATCCGTCGCTGCAGGAAATCCTGAGTCTGTGCGACATGGCCGCACACCACATCGAGCGCTTCTTCCGTCATGGGCAGCGGAAGGAGATCGGCCAGGTAGGCACCGCTGACCGAACTCCACGACACGTGTTCGGAAACGAGGCCCGGTTCGATCCGCCGTACGACGTCGCGAATCCGGCCCAGATGCGCCATGTCGATGCCATCGACATTGCCGAGCCCCAGTCCGACACCGTGCAGCGATATCGGGTAGTCACGACGAATCAGGTCGAGCGTGTGCGCAGACGAGCCGCCACCGAGATAGTTTTCGGTATGCACTTCCAGCCAGGGAACGGCGGGCCGCGCAGCCAGCACCTCCTGATGGTGCTGGAAGCGCAGCCCGATCCCTGCGCTGGCGGGGATGGTTCCGCCGACCATCGCCGCGATCTCAGGACTTCAGGGATCCGCCCTGGATCTTCCCGCAGTCGCCGGCGGGCAGCAGCACGAAGGACTTCGGATCGCGCGCCTGGGTGGCCTGGCCGGCACACGAGTGAACGCCCTCGGCGCAGTCGTTCTTGCTGACGGTATTGATGCCGTAGCACTTCTCGAGCTTGTCTTTCTGCATCTTCATCATGTTGTCCTTGACAACCTGCGGAGCCTTGCTCATGTCCATCGCCTGCGCCTGCGCGGGCAGCGCCGATGCGGCAAACACGAGCCCGAGCGCGGTTGATAAGGCGGATCCTGCAAACGTCTGACGGTTCATGGTGTGACCTCTGGTTGGGGGCCTCGACCTTCGAGACCTCACCGACAGTTCGCCGTGACGATCGATAGGTTACTTGCTTCGAGAAAAATAAAGCCCGTGCCTCGTCGAGCATGCGCGGTATGGTTTGCGCCATGCGTGAAAGTCGACCTCGTACGCCGGATCTAAAGGTCGTGGCGGCCGATAGCGAGCTGCCGGAGCTGCAGCCGCCGACCCCGGGGCCCGCCGTCAGGGGCGTGGACTGGGCGATCTTGATGGCACGCGCCCAGGTCGGAGATTCATCGTCGTACCGGCGGCTTCTCGGCGAAATCAGCCCCTACCTGCGGTCGCTCGCGGCCGCGTCGCATCGCGATCCGCTCGACATCGAAGATACGGTGCAGGACGTCCTTCTTTCGATTCACTCGGTCCGCCATACCTACGATCCTGCGCGGCCCTTCGGCCCCTGGTTGGTGGCGATTGCACGGCGGCGCATCGTCGACCGCCTCAGGGCCCAAGGGCGCAGGATGTCACGCGAATCACCGATGTCGCAGGAACATGAAACCTTTGCATCCCCTTCAGCGAACTACGGGGCGGAGAGTGTCGATGCACAGGCCGTTCGTGACGCCGTCGGGCGATTGCCCGCTGGTCAGCGCGACGCGATACGTTTGATCAAGCTGCAGGAGATGACCTTGCGCGAGGCGTCATCGGTGACGGGTTTGTCGGTCGCCGCGCTCAAGGTGGCGACGCATCGGGGCTTGAAGACGTTGAGAAAGCTGATGGTCAAATCTGACGCGGAGCGGCCATGAAAACGAGTGACTTGATCGAGATCCTGGTTGCCGACGCGAAGCCGGTGCGCCGTCTCGCGTCACCGCTGGTGCGCTCGCTGCGCTGGCTATTGCTTCCTGCTTTTGTCTTCGCGCTGCTTGCCCTCGCTCATGGCGTTCGCCCGGATCTCGCCCGGCAGCTCGGCAACCCGGGTTATCTGGCCGGCATCGCCGCGTCGCTGCTGACCGCGGTGCTCGCGGCGGTCGCATCCTTCAAGCTCGACGTTCCCGACGGATCGCCTCGTTGGGCGTTGTTGCCTGTTCCCGCGCTGATCGTATGGGTCGCCAGCATCGGGCACGGCTGTCTCTCCCCGTGGGTCGCGATCGCCCCGGCGGGCGTGCAGATCGGAGAAGCGGCCCGCTGCTTCGCCACTGTCCTGATGACGAGCGTGCCCCTTTCCCTCGGCATGTTCGCCATGCTGCGCCGCGGTGGCCCTCTGCGGGTGACGACTGTCACGCTCACCGGCAGCCTGGCGGTCGCGGCGATGAGCGCGGCGGCAGTCTCCGTATTTCACGAACTCGATGCCAGCGCGATGGTCTTGATTTGGAACTTCGGGACGGCCGCCTGCATCGTCGCGCTCGGTGCTTATTTCGGGCGGGGTGTACTCATCGAGAAGCGGTGGCGACCCATAGCCTGATGCAGGAATAACCGCACGCTCGGTTGCCCGAAACCGTTCTGTAGTGACGGTGTTGCTCGAAGTCAAAACCGGGTCGTCAATGCAGTCAACCACTGGGGCGAGATGTCGACGGCGAACGTTTCAAGACGCTTGTCGACGCCGGTGACGATCGCCACCCCCACGGCCAAGAGGATTGTTCCGAAAACGAGCTTGCCGGCGGCACCTGCCGCCATCAGCTTGCCGCGCCACCGCTGCGAAGCCGTCCGCGACACGATGCCAAGGATGACCAGCGGCGTTGCAGCACCAAGTCCGAAAACGAGCATCAGCAATGCAACCTGACTCAACTGGCTGCCTTGCGCTGCAAGCGTCGAGGCGGCGCCGAGCGTCGGCCCGACGCATGGCACCCAGACGAGGCCGAGCAGCAGACCGACGGCAAACTGGCCGAACCAGCCTTCGCCGGTGAGACGCCCCAACCATCTGCTTCCGCTCGCACCGATGCCGGCGGTCGCCCGCGTGAAAAAGTGTTGAAGCCGCGTTGACAAAAGGACCGACCCGAAGGAGATCAACAGCACGGCGGCGACTTCTCGCATGAGACTCTGGTCGAGGCCGATCGAGACGCCGATGGTCGCGATGAACAGCCCGACCACGGTGAACGAAAGCGTGAGTCCTGCGGCGAGAGCCAATGGTCCGAATCGATGCTGCGACAGCGCCGAGGCGATCAGGATCGGCACGAGGGGCAGCACACACGGCGAAAGCGTCGACAAGACGCCGGCGCCATAGCCGAGCACAAAGCTTGCTGGCCCGAACTCCATGCCGGAGCGCCGGGTTAGAGCGACTTCGAGAAGAGCTCGGCAATCGCTGCCTTGTCGGTCTCGCCGGTCGAGCGGGCCACTTCCTTGCCGTCCTTGAAGACGACGAAGGTGCTCTGCTGCGCGATGCGCAGTTGCCTCTTCAGGGCTGCCTCTTTGTCGTAGTCGGCCACGAAGACCGTCAGGCTCTTGAAGCGGGGTTCGAGCAGAAGACCGCTGACGATCGGCTTTTGTGCCTTGCAGGTCGGGCACCAGCTCGCCGAGAAATCGACAACTGTGGGCTTGCCCTGCGCCAAAGCCTGCTCGAACAATGCCTTGTCGTAGGCCGATTCG
>JBDTXV010000028.1:0-12004 GCA_040006015.1 Caldimonas sp. | reverse complement strand
TGCTGCTCGACCGCTACCTGGGCTTCCACTTCTTCACGAACGATGGCGGCGGCAACGTGATGATGTTCATGAATCTCATCTGGGCCTGGGGCCACCCCGAGGTCTACATCCTGATCCTGCCGGCCTTCGGCGTGTTCTCCGAAGTGTTCTCGACCTTCTCGCAGAAGCCGCTCTTCGGCTACCGCTCGATGGTGATCGCGACGATGTGCATCTGTATTCTGTCTTTCATGGTGTGGCTGCATCACTTTTTCACGATGGGCGCGGGTGCGAACGTCAACGCGATCTTCGGCATCGCGACGATGGTCATCGCGGTGCCGACCGGCGTAAAGGTGTTCAACTGGCTCTTCACGATGTACGGCGGCCGGATCGTATTTTCGGCACCCCTCCTTTGGGGCATCGGCTTCGTGATCACTTTCGTGATCGGCGGCATGACCGGTGTGTTGCTGGCGGTGCCGCCGGCGGACTTTGTGCTGCACAACAGCCTTTTCCTCGTCGCGCACTTCCACAACGTCATCATCGGCGGCGTGCTCTTCGGCGCGTTTGCGGGCTACCAGTATTGGTTCCCCAAGGCGTTCGGCTTCAGGCTGCACGAGGGTCTTGGCAAGGCTGCATTCTGGTTTTGGATCACTGGCTTTTATCTCGCCTTCATGCCGCTTTACGTGGTCGGCCTGATGGGAATGACCAGACGCATGCAGCACTACGACGTCCCGGCCTGGCATACGTGGATCCTTGCGGCGGGCGGGGGCGCCGTGCTGATCGCGATAGGAATCGGCTGTCAGGTCGCGCAGCTCTTCATCAGCATCCGTCAACGCGAGTCATTGCGCGACGTGACCGGCGATCCTTGGAACGGTCGCACGCTCGAATGGGCCACCGCATCGCCACCCCCGCTCTTCAATTTCGCGGTGATGCCTCACGTCGAGGGCGAAGAGGCCTATTGGCGAGCGAAGCAGCGGGCCATCGACCAGGCACGCCTGCGCGACGAACCCGCCTACGAGGCGATCGTGATGCCGCGCAACAGCCCGACCGGATTCGTCTGCGCGTTCTTCGCGACGATCACCGGCTTCGCGCTGATCTGGCACATCTGGTGGCTCGTGGGTCTTGCCTTTGTCGGTGCGTGGGGAACATTCGTGGTCTTCGCGTGGCGTGACCGTCACGACGAAGTGATCCCCGCGGAGACCGTCGCACGCCTCGATCGGGAAAATCGCAGCGCACGAACTCAGCGCATAGGCGAACTAGGAGCGGCGACATGAGCGCCGTCCACGCGCCTTCGGCGCAGGCCCACGAGGGCTACCGGTTCGCGCTTCCCCACGAGATCCATGCGCACGACAAGCGGGTGATCGTCGGCTACGGCTTCTGGGTCTGGCTGATCAGCGACATCATCATGTTCTCTGCGTTCTTCGCGACGTTCGCGGTGTTGTCGGAGAACACCGCCGGCGGGCCCTCGGGTCGCGAACTGTTCAGCGTCAGCTACGTTGCCGTCGAGACCGCGTGCCTCTTGTTCTCGAGCTTCACCTGCGGTATCGCGATGATCGGTGCGCATGCGCGCAACCGCGCCATGTACTACTGCGGCATGGGGATCACCTTCGCGCTCGGCGTCGCCTTTATCGCGCTCGAGGTCCACGAGTTCGCCGACCTCGTCGCTGAAGGCTCCGGTCCGAGTCGCAGCGGTTTCCTGTCATCGTTTTTTGCGCTCGTCGGCTGCCACGGCCTCCATGTGACGGCGGGCCTGCTTTGGTTGCTGACGATGGTGGCCCAGGTATCCGCCAAAGGATTCCGCGAAGACATCCAGCGTCGGCTCCTGTGCTTCAGTCTCTTCTGGCACACGCTCGACATCATCTGGGTAGCGCTGTTCAGTCTCGTCTATCTCGTGGGAGTCGCTCCACAATGAGTAACGACTCTTCGCATCCGCACATCAACCCGCATGCGCTGTCGCAAGGCGACGCGGCGCCTGGCGACGAGCACGGCGACGTCGACATCGCGTCGGGCATTCGCGGCTATCTGATCGGGCTGGCGCTGGCGATCGGCTTGTCGATCGTGTCGTTCTACATCGCTCGCAGCACGCTGGTCTGGGCGCCGTCGATCCCGATCGCACTCTCGGTGCTCGCGCTGGCGCAGATGGGCGTTCACCTCGTCTTTTTCCTGCACATCACAACCGGCAAGGACAGCATCAACAACGTGCTCGCGCTCGCGTTCGGCATCCTTATCGTGATGCTCCTCGTCTTCGGCTCGCTCTGGATCATGACGAACCTGAACCGGAACATGCTGCCGATGGATCAGATCATGAACATGCAACGTTGAACTGCCTCGGTCGTTTGCGATCCGAGCGGCATCTGAGATCTGGGCCAGCGTAGGCTCGGCGACAAGAACGCAAGCTTCAAGCTAGCCATCGGTGCTCCGTGAAGGGGCCACTGCACGAGCGCGGACACGGTCGGTTTGGAGGGCAAGCGCGGTTCTCGCGTCGTTCTGCGGGACACTGCACGGTCGCACGCTACCCGACCGATGATCGTTCACCTCGTTGACGGCACCTACGAGCTGTTCCGCCACTTCTACGGCGCGCGCCGCTTCAACAAGGGCAAGGACCGGCCGCTCGGCGCCGTGCTCGGCGTGCTTCAGTCGGTTCTGCAGATGATCGAGCAGGGCGCTACGCATGTCGGCGTCGCGACTGACCACGTGATCGAGTCGTTCCGCAACGACCTGTGGCCGGGCTACAAGACATCGGCCGGCATCGAACCGGTGCTGCGGGCGCAGTTCGATCCGCTCGAGGACGCGTTGCGCGCGATGGGCATCGTCGTCTGGCCGATGGTCGAGCTGGAGGCCGATGACGCGCTTGCGTCGGCGGCACGCATCGCCGCGGCGGACCGTTCGGTCGACAAGGTCTGCATCTGGACGCCGGACAAGGACCTCGCGCAATGCGTCTCGGCCGACCGTGTCGTGCAGATCGATCGGCGCAGCAAGCAGATCCGCGATGCGACCGGCGTCCGCGCGAAGTTCGGGGTCGAGCCGATCTTGATTCCGGACTACCTCGCGCTGGTCGGCGACGCCGCAGACGGCTATCCGGGGATCGACGGGATCGGTCCGGTCGGCGCCGCCGGGCTGTTGAATCGGCACGGGCCGATCGAGCGGTTTCCGGCGGCGGTGCTCGCCGAACAGCGCGAACGGGCGTTGTTGTTCAAGCGGCTGGCGACCCTGCGCACCGATGCGCCATTGTTCGAGGCGGTGTCGACGCTGCGCTGGGCCGGCGCGACGCCGGCATTCGCCGAATGGACCGAGCGGATGGAAGCGCCGCGCCTGGCCGAACGGGCGCTGCAGGCCTACGGCCTCCCGGCCTCGCCGCCCTTCTGAACTTCGCCCTTCTGAGCTTCGCCGTTCCGGGCTTCGCGAATCGGCGCCTCGAGCAGACGCCACGCCCGCATCGACAATCCGCCCATGCTGCAACCTGAAACCGATTCCCGCTACGCCTGGACCCGACTGGTCGTCGCCTTGGCGTTGATGACGATCGGCAGCGGCGGGATGTACGTCGTCGCCGTGGTGCTGCCCGCGGTGCAGGCGGAATTCGGCGTCGCGCGCGCCGACGCGTCGTTGCCGTACACCTTGATGATGGTCGGCTTCGGCCTCGGCGGAATCGCGATGGGCAAGCTCGCCGATCGCTACGGTGTCATGCTCGTCACGCTGGTCGGAGCCGCCGGCCTGGGCAGCGGCTTCGTCGCTGCCGGCCTCGCCCCCAGCCTGGGCTGGTTCGCGCTGGCGCATGGCGTGCTGCTCGGTGCGCTCGGCAGCTCGGCCACGTTTGCGCCGCTGGTCGCCGACACCTCCTTGTGGTTCGTGCGCCGACGCGGCACCGCGGTCGCGATCTGCGCCAGCGGCAACTACCTGGCGGGTGCGATCTGGCCGCCGATCGTTCAGCACTTCGTCGAAGTCGCGGGTTGGCGCCAGACCTATATCGGTCTCGGCATCTTTTGCGCGTTGACGATGCCGCTGCTGGCACTGCGCATGCGCGCCCGGCCACCGGCTGCCGTAGCTGCGCCGCTTGCCGGTCGAGCCAGCGCGACAGCGCCGTCGACGCGGCCCTTCGGCCTCGGCCTGGGCCAAGCCCAGACGTTGCTCTGCGTGGCCGGCGTGGCCTGTTGCGTCGCGATGGCGATGCCGCAGGTGCACATCGTGGCCTACTGCAGCGACCTCGGCTATGGGGCAGTGCGCGGCGCGCAAATGCTGTCGTTGATGCTGGCCTGCGGCATCGTCAGCCGACTGGCGTCGGGCGTCATCTGCGACCGCATCGGCGGCCTGCGCACGCTGCTGCTCGGCTCGATTTTGCAAGGGCTCGCGCTGCTGCTCTTCATTCCGTTCAACGGCCTGGTCTCGCTCTACGTCATCTCGGCGTTGTTCGGGTTGTTCCAGGGCGGCATCGTGCCGAGCTACGCGATCATCGTGCGCGAGCACTTCCCTCCGGCCGAGGCCGGTGCGCGCGTCGGCACGGTGCTGATGGCGACGCTGTTCGGCATGGCCCTCGGCGGCTGGATGTCAGGCAAGGTGTTCGACCTGACCGGCTCCTACAACGCCGCCTTCATCAACGGCATCGGCTGGAACCTGTTGAACCTGACGATCGCGCTGGTGCTGATCGGCCGGCTGCGCGGCCAGCGGCGCCAGGCACGCGCCAGCGGGCAGCCGGCCTGAAACGTCGCAACCCGCGTCAGCGCACCTATTTGCTGGCCGACCAGTGCGGCGGCCACTCGCACAAGGCCACAGACCACAGCAGATGCTCGCGACGGTACCCGGCCACGCCGTCGCGCCCTTTCCGTCGATTGATACCGCGCACCGGCGGTTCGGCGTCTCAAGTCGAGCTCCTTTCGGCCGAAGTAGCGTGTTCGAGCAGGGTCCGGTCAGCGCTCCGCCAAACGGTGCGCGAACGCACCGGTGGATACCGGTCCTGCAAGCGAGTGAATGACGCGTCGCGGCGGACGGTCATTTGCAGAGGTGCGGTCGGGCTCATCGATGGCCCGGGCGCTCTATCGCACTCCCAAGCGCCTGTGGTCAACGCAAGGCGTACATGGATACCGAAGTCGCGATCGACCCGATCGTCACACAGACCGTCGATCTCCCCGGGCCCGCGCCCGCGCCCGCGCCCGAAGAGCAGGATCGGGGGCCGTGGCAGATGCCGGTCGACATTCGCAGCGCTTCGCTTGCGCTGCTCGCGGCACTCGCCAGTCTCTATACGTTGTACTGGGCCAGACCGGTTTTCGTTCCGCTTCTGCTCGGTCTGATGGCGAGCTATGCGCTGACACCGGTGGTCGACCGCCTCGAGCGCTGGCGCTTGCCGCGGGTATTGGCCTCGGCTCTTCTGCTCGTGAGCATCGTCGGCGGCCTCGGCTGGACGGCACACAAGCTTACGGACGACGCCACGGAACTGATCGGATCGCTGCCCGATGTCGCTCAGAAGTTTCGGCAGACGATGCAAAAACCGGCCGGTGACCGAACCAAGCCGGCGAACACGATCGACAAGGTACAGCAGGCCGCCACGGAGCTCGAAAAGACGGCCGAAGGTAGCACCGCGACCCCGGTCGCCGGCACGCGAGGCGTGACCAGGGTGCAGATCGAGAAGCCGAAGTTCAACGTCCAGGACTATTTCTGGACCGGTACCCTCGGCCTGGTCACTCTCGCCGGCCAGGCCACTGTCGTGCTGTTCCTGACCTTCTTCCTGCTTTCCTCGGGCAACACGTTCCGGCGCAAGATGGTTCGGATCGCCGGTCCGACGTTCAGCGAAAAGAAGCTGACCATTCAAGCCCTCGACGAGATCACCGACCAGATCCAGCGCTACCTGCTGGTCCAGGTCTTCACGAGTGTGCTGGTCGGGTTTGCGACCTGGCTCTGCTTCCTCTGGATCGGCGTGCAGCACGCCGCTGTCTGGGGCCTGGTCGCCGGAATACTCAACTTCGTTCCGTACCTCGGGTCGATCGTCTTCACCGTCGCTTCGGCGGCAGTCGGGTTGATGCAGTTCGGGACCCTCGAATACGCGCTGTTGATCGCTGGCGTGTCGCTCGCTCTGCACACCTTGTCGGGGTACGTGCTGACACCTTGGCTCACGAGCCGGGCCAGCCGCATGAATGCGGTCACCGTGTTCGTCGGCGTGCTTGCGTGGGGCTGGCTCTGGGGCTTGTGGGGGCTGCTGCTCGGTGTGCCGATCATGATGGTCGTCAAGGAGGTGTGCGACCGGATCGACGACCTGAAGCCCGTCGGCGAACTTCTCGGCAGTTGAAGCGCGCAGGCACGACGCAAATCCGGCATCTGTTCTCGAAACCTGCGCGTCCCATCCCCGCCTTGTCGGCGCGATGCCACCCGTGGGGTTACATACCCAGTTCGCATCGACGTGCAAGACGCACTCATCGATACGCGCTTCCGCTTGCGACCCGCATTTCGTTCATCGAATACCACCAATGAAAGAACCCATGATTTCCAAACACAATCTTTCCGTCGCTTTGCTTGCGCTCTCCGCCGCGCTGCCGATGACGCTCGCGACCTCGCTCGCGCACGCCCAACCGAATGAAACCAATGCGCGCGCAATGTTCCCGGCTCGTATCGACGCTTTCAATGTCGTTCAGGTGGCCCATGTGCGTCCCGGCGAGGAGCTCGATTTCACGCTGAAGGGCACACCCGGCGCGCTGGTGACGCTGCAGATCGTTGGCTCGACCAGGACGATTCAAATGGCGGAGGCGCGCCCGGGTCATTACGAAGGCTCCTACACCGTCGGATCGCGCGATCGCGTGACATCGGCCAGTCTAGTGACCGCCCGCATGCTGAAGGACGGACAGGCCGTCACGGCGGCGCTGGACCAGTCCGTCGTTTCGGGTGCGCGCAGCCCTGCTGAAGGCCTGGTGAAGATCGCTGCCTTCGACGTCTCGGCGCCTGACCGCATTCGTCCGGGCGACGAGCTGAAGTTCTCGATGAACGGCTCTCCGGGAGGCAAGGCGCGCGTGGCTGTCGTCGGCGTACAGGACCGGATTGCGTTGACAGAGGTCAGGGGCGGCGTCTACGAAGGCGCCTACACGCTGCGGCGCCAGGACCGCATGGACCGTAACCTTTCGGCGACCGGCTTCCTCGTGGTCAACGGCAAGGAATCGACCCAGCGCTTTGCGCGCGAATCGACGGTGCCGGGCGGGGACGACCGGCGCGACCCTCCGGAGCAGGCGCGCGCCGTGCCGACCTGCCCGAACTGCGGCGTCATCGAGGCCGTCAATCTGGTCGAGGCCAAGAGCGAAGGCAACAACGTGGTCGGCACGATCGCCGGCGGCGTGGTCGGCGGAGTCCTCGGACATCAGGTGGGCGGAGGCAGCGGCAAGGACCTGGCCACGATCGCCGGAGCCCTGGGCGGCGCCTATGCCGGCAACCGGGTCCAGAACAACATGGGCAAGACGATGGAATACGACGTCGTGGTTCGCCTCGAGAGCGGCGCGAGCCAGACCGTAAAGTTCCAGAACGACCCCGCCTTGAAGACCGGGCAGCGCGTCAAGCTTGAGAACAACACCATCGTGCGCCTTTGAGGACGCGCATGCAGCGCCAGCGGCCCCGTCGGTCCAGTTGAATGCGCAACCTACCGCGGCCTTCTCTCCGCGATCGAGCACGCTGCGCTGCCGGCACCCGCGCGAGAGGCTTCCGCCAAGGAGATCCTGGATGTGGGCAGCGCCGACCCGTTTGCCGCCGCGGCGGCCGCAGGTGCACGGGCATCTGCGGGGGAGTAGATCGGCTGGAGCGGCAAGCGAGCATTCCATGCAGCGCTCTTCGGACGGCTGTTCGAGAGTTGGGACATCCTGCTCACGCCCACACAGATCACGGTGGCGTTTGCACACGACCGCGCACAGCCGACGGTTGGGCGTCGCGTCACGATCAACGGACGTGAAGAGGCCTACGGCTTGATGTTCGTCTTGCCGAGCCTCTGCAACCTCACCGGCCATCCATCGACCGCGTTCCCGATTGGTTTGGGCCGGCAATCGGGGCTGCCCGTCGGGGCCCAAGCGATTGGGCAACTCCACGGTGATCGGACAACTCTAGGCTTCGTAGCTGCTCTGGAGCGAGAGGCTGGGGTCGGCGAACTGGTCCCGCCAGGCTACGAACCGTAGCGGCCCGTCGCCCGGCGCGATCAGCCTTGAACTCGTTCACGTTCCGGTCGCGCCGCCGGGACAGCATCCGAACACCTCGCTCCTGCGTAACCCTACCCATCCGCGCCTGCGCGCGGGGCAGGGGCTCGGCATGGAAGAGGTCACGGTGTGCGAGGGCGGTGCGAGCGGCACGGGCATGCACCCCCGCGTCGGCCTGCCGACGCGTCGGGCGCTTCTCGTCAACTTCGCGCTATTCCAGTGCGCCTGGTTCGCCGCCGTGCTCGGCGCGGCGCATGGGCAGCCGCTGCTCGGCACGGCCTGCGTCGTCGCTGCGATCGCGTTCCACGTGGCGGCGGCGGCACGGCCGGCCGTCGAGTTGCGCTTCATCGCGGCCGTCAGTGTGGCCGGCTTCGTCGCCGAGAGCATCGTCGCGATGCAGGGGCACATCGCCTACCCCTCGGGGCAGCCCGTCGCCTGGCTCGCACCGTACTGGATCGTCGCCTTGTGGGGCTTGCTCGCCACGGCACCGAACGTCACGCTGCGCTGGCTGAAGCGCCGCCCGGCCCTGGCGGCGCTGCTCGGTGCGGCCCTCGGCCCGATGTCGTTCGCCGCCGGGGTGCGGCTCGGCGGCGCGCGCCTGGTCGACCCCGCGACGGCGCTGATCACGATGGCGATCATGTGGGCGGCCCTGATGCCGGCGCTGATGTGGCTCTCGACCGGGCTCGACGGGATCACTGCGCATGCACCTGCGGCCCATCGCGCGTTGTGACGCTGCTCCTTCGGGGATCGTGCCGCGCCGCCGTCGCCACGGTGCTGACGGCGCTCGCGCATGTCGTGGCGGCGTCCGAGCCTGCACCGCCACCGCTGGCAGGCGAATGGAACTTCCGGGTGCTGCTCGACGGTACGCCCATCGGCGAGCACCGCTTTCGCCTCGAGGCCGACGGCGAGCAGAGTCGGTTGACCAGCGAGGCGCGCTTCGACGTCAAGGTGCTCGGCTTCACGGTGTATCGCTACCGGCACACGGCGGTCGAGCGCTGGCGGGGCGCGTGTTTGTACTCGCTCGACGCGACGACCGACGACGATGGAACGCCGAGCCACGTCCGCATCGCAGCACCCGGCGAGCGCGGCGACGTGCGCGTCGGCGCCTCGGCTCCGACCCTCGATGGTTGCGTGATGACCTTCGCCTACTGGCATCCGGCGATGCGCGCGCAGACGCGGTTGCTCAATGCCCAGACCGGCAAGATCGAGGCCGTTCAGATGCAGCACCTCGCCGAGATGCGGATCGACGTGCGCGGGGAGCCGGTCACCGCGCAAGGCTATCGCGTCTCGGGCGCGAGTCGGCCGGTCGACGTCTGGTACACGGCCGACGGCCGGTGGATCGGCCTGGACGCCATGGTCGGCGAGGGTCGCAAGCTCAGCTATCGGCTTCGCTGATCGCGCCGCTTGCTAAGCTCGAAGTGGACGAGCTCGTCAGCGGCGGCTTCATCAGCAACGTGTCGGCCCTTCTCGACGGCCTGTTTGCTCATTCTGTCCCCCGCGGGTCTCTTCCTGAGGCCCGCAATCGCCAACGCTACAGCGACATCGACGGCCGCTGGGCCATTGCCGCCCGCCAGCGTTGCAGGTTCGGATGCTGCTCGCCGGGCTTGACCTTCACAACCCGCGCGAAGTCGACCGCCACCACGGCGGTGATGTCGGCGACGCTGAACCGGTCGACGGCAACGAAGTCGCGGCCGGCAAGACGATCGTCGAGCTCGACGAAGAATTTCTGCAGTCGCATCAGCCCGCGCTGCGCCAGCTCGGGAATCTGGGCGTAGTTCACCGGCCCCGGCAACGCCCGGTCGGCCATCGACGGAGCGCTGTTCCGCATCGACTCGGCGATCGCCGACAAGCCCTCGAACTCGATGCGCCAGTTCCAGCTTGCGATCTCGGCCTTCTGCGCGGGCGTGCTGCCCAGGAGCGCCGGCTCGGGAAAGCGCGCTTCCAGGTAGGCCGTGATGGCAGCGTTGTCGACCAGCAGCAGACCCTCGTCGGTGTGCAACGCCGGCACGGTGCACTGCGGGTTGACGCGCCGGAACGCCTCGCCGAGCTGCTCGCCGGCGCGCAGGTCGACGGCGATCGTTTCATGGCGGACGCCCTTCTCCGCGAGAAGGATGCGGGCGCGGCGCGGGCTCGGCGCCGTGCTGCAGTCGTACAAGGTGATGCTCATGGGATGCCTTCGCGCAGAGGGATCGCGAGTCAACTCGCGGGAGACAGCTTGTCCTGGGTCCGGGTGTCGAAGTCGCCGGCGTCGTGGCGCTCGTGCAACTGGCTCGACGGCTGGCCCCAGGTGCGATTGACCATGCGGCCGCGCCGCACCGCCGGGCGCTCAGCGATCTCGTTCGTCCAGCGCAGGACGTTCTCGTACTCGTGCACCTGCAGGAACTCGGCCGATTCGTAGAGCTGCCCCTTGGCGAGGGTGCCGTACCAGGGCCAGACGGCGATGTCGGCGATCGTGTATTCGTCGCCCGCCAGGTAGCGGCTCTCGGCCAGGCGTCGATCGAGCACGTCGAGCTGGCGCTTGACCTCCATCGCGTAGCGATCGATGGCGTATTCGATCTTGCTCGGCGCGTAGGCGTAGAAGTGGCCGAAGCCGCCGCCGAGGAACGGCGCGCTTCCCATCTGCCAGAACAGCCACGAGAGGCACTCGGCCCTCGCCTGGCCGCCGGCCGGCAGGAACGCGCCTTCGAACTTCTCGGCGAGATAGAGCAGGATCGCGCCCGACTCGAAGACGCGGACTGGCGTCGGCCCGCAGAGGTCCGACAGCGCCGGGATCTTCGAGTTCGGATTGAGGGCGACGAAGCCGCTGCCGAACTGCGCCCCCTCGCTGATGCGGATCAGCCAGGCGTCGTACTCGGCGCCGGCATGGCCCGAGGCGAGCAGCTCCTCCAGCATCACTGTCACCTTGACCCCGTTCGGCGTACCGAGCGAATAGAGCTGCAGTGGGTGGCGGCCCACCGGCAGGACACGATCGTGCGTGGCCCCCGCGACGGGCCGGTTGATTTGGGCGAAGCGGCCGCCATTTTCCTTGCTCCAGGTCCAGACCGGAGGCGGTATGTAGACAGAAGATTCGTTCATCATGCATTTCCAGCGAGGCGTTTCCTTCGGAAGCCAGAACTGTCTCATGCCGCGTGAGGAGAGTCCTCAGAACGCGCCGACGAGCGGCCGGCCGGCGAGCGTGCCAAGATTCTCGGCGCAGCAGAGCGCTGTGGATCAGGATCGGCAACCGCCCATCGACCAATACGCATCGATAGTCTCGGTCTCAAGTCAAACGCATGTGAAGGATTCCATTGTTCTCTACGGCATGCGCAGCCCTATCGCGCCAAGCGACGTGAGCGGTTCGACTGGACCAAGCCCAGTTGCCAACTCAAGGACATGACGTGCCGCGTGGAATAGGGATCGCGCCGGACATCGCGCTGCCGGCGCAGCGCAATCTGTGGCTCGGAAAGACGGGTCCCTAAGACAGGGAAAGATCGCATCCGGCTGCGGCCAGCGCCGCGCGGGGCTCTTCGCTGAAGGCCCCCTCGAAGGTGCATTGAGCTGAGACTGGTTGGTGGTGGGCGCAGTCACGAGCGAACTCGTCTCTGTTGTCGAGTTCCCTGAAACAGGGAAAAAGCAGCGAACTGAGGCCCTACGTCCCATCCGGCGGACCTTGCCGATCGCAGACGTACGGGCGTGGCTGCGGCAGCCAACCCAATAGGACGTCGACGACGCCCCCCGTAACAGGGAATGCATTTCACCCCATCAGGGAAATTGCCGCCGAGAAGGCGAGCAAGCTCGGTCCTTTCTTGCTGGAGGCTAGACATACGCGGGGAAGATGTTCTAAGGAAGGTCTGAACAAGAGCACGCATCTTGCATGATCAGAGCGAGTCAGCAGTGGA
>JBDTXV010000027.1:0-12006 GCA_040006015.1 Caldimonas sp. | reverse complement strand
TCTGCATCGATCCGGCGGCGGTCGAGGCCGCGATCACGCCGCGCACGAAGGCCATCATGCCGGTGCACTACGGCGGCCGGGCCGCGCCGATGGAAGCGCTGCTCGCGCTCGCGGCCGCGCACGGCCTGAAGGTCGTCGAGGACGCCGCGCATGCGCTGCCGACGACGTGCGGCGGCAAGCTCGTCGGCACGCTGGCCTCGGACGCGACGGTGTTCAGCTTCTATGCGAACAAGACGATCACGACCGGCGAAGGCGGCATGGTCGTGACCCGCGATGCCGGGCTCGCCGCGCGGATCACGACGATGCGGCTGCACGGGATGAGCCGCGACGCGTTCGACCGCTTCACAGCGAAGGTGCCGAGCTGGTACTACGAGGTCGTCGCGCCCGGCTACAAGTACAACCTGACCGACATCGCCGCCGCGCTCGGCCTGCAGCAGCTGAAGCGCGCGCGTGCGTTCCGCGAGCGCCGCAGCGAGATCGCCGCGGCCTATGCCGAAGCGCTCGACGGGCTGCCGCTGACGCTGCCGCCGCAGGCCGCGCCGGGCGATCTGCATGCGTGGCATCTGTACCCGGTGCGCCTCGGCGACGCGGCGCCGATCGGCCGCGACGCGTTCATCGAGCACCTGTACGCGAGCGGCATCGGCTGCAGCGTGCACTACATCCCGCTGCATCTGCAGCCGTACTGGCGCGACCGCTACGGTCTCGCGCCGGAGCAGTTTCCGCACAGCCAGCGCGCCTACGAGCGCCTCGTCAGCTTGCCGATCTACACGCGCATGACGCAGGCCGACGTCGGTCGCGTCGCGGCGGCGGCGCGCGCCGCGTTCGCGGCGGGACGCAAATGACGCGCGCCGGAGGCGCCACCCCTGCCGCGCCTCACGGGCGCAGTCGCTGATGGGCAAACGCCTGTTCGATCTGCTGCTCGCGAGCGCCGGCCTCGTCGTGCTGGCGCCGCTGCTGCTCGCGATCGCGCTGTGGATCAAGCTCGATTCGCCGGGGCCGGTGTTCTTCCGCCAGCTGCGGGTCGGACGCCACGGCGCGCTGTTCCGGATTCACAAGTTCAGGACGATGCGGCACGGTGCCGAAGACGCGGCCGCGGCGCCGCTGACGGTCGGCGCCGATCCGCGCATCACGCGCGCCGGCGCGCGGCTGCGCCGTGCCAAGCTCGACGAGCTGCCGCAGCTGCTCGACGTCGTCGCCGGTCGCATGAGCCTGGTCGGTCCGCGCCCGGAGGTGCCGCGCTATGTCGCGCTCTATCCGGCGCCGCTGCGCGCGAAGGTGCTGAGCGTGCGTCCCGGCCTGACCGATCCGGCGTCGATCGAATACCGCGACGAAAGTGCGCTGCTCGCGCGCGCGGCCGATCCGGAGCGCGAATACGTCGAGGTCGTGATGCCGGCGAAGCTGCGCGCCGCGGCGCGCTATGTCGACCAGATGTCGCTCGCGACCGACGTGCGCGTGCTCGGCGCGACCTTGCGCGCGCTGTGGCTGCACTGAAGCGCCGATGAGCGACGCCGGCCTCTGGCATCGCCTCGAGCTCGGCCTCGCGCGGCTGCGCCCGCATCGCCGGCCGCTCTCGCTGCTCGTCGACGGCCTCGTGATCGCGGCGTGCTGGAACGTCACCTACCTGTTTCGCCTAGGCTTCGAGCGCTGGATCAGCGCGCGGCCGGGCTACGACGCGTGGGTCATGCTCGGCGTTGTCGCGACCTATCTCGCGGTCTTCGTGCTCGGCGGGATCCCGCGCGGGATGTGGCGCTTCTCGGGCTTCGGCGAGATCAAGCGCCTGACGCTCGCCTGCCTCGTCGCCGGCGCGCTGAGCGCGAGCTGGGTCCTGACGGCGCAACTGAACCAGGTGCCGCGCGCGGTGCTCGCGCTGCATCCGTTCTTCGCGCTGATGGGGCTCTGCATGGTCCGGGTCGCCTATCGCATGCTCTACGAGCACGCGCGCTCGCGCATCACCGGCGGCGATGCCGACGTGCGTCGCGCGCTCGTGATGGGCGCCGGCGAGGCCGCGAAACGGCTGCTCGCGACGATCCATCACCAGGGCTGGATCGTGATCGGGCTGCTCGACGACGATCCGGCGAAGCGCGACGCGCGGATCGGCGGCGTCGGCGTGCTCGGGCGGCTCGCCGACGTGACGCGGCCCGAGGTCCGCGCCGGCGCGACCCATGTCATCGTTGCGCTGCCGGGTGCGACGCCGACGCAGCGGCGCCGCGCGATCGACCAGGCCGCGGCGACCGGCCTCGCAGTGCTGACGGTGCCGTCGGCGAGCGAGCTGCAGGACGGCAGCGCGCGGATCGAACGCGTGCGCAGCATCGAGCCCGAAGACCTGCTCGGGCGCGAACCGGTGCAGCTCGACGAGCCGGGCATCGCCGGCCTCGTCGCCGGCAAGACGGTGCTCGTCACCGGCGCCGGCGGCTCGATCGGCTCCGAGCTGTGCCGGCAGGTCGCGCGCTACGGCCCGGCGCGCATCGTGCTGTACGAGCTCAGCGAATTCGCGCTGTACCAGATCGAGCAGCAGCTCGGAGATCTGCATCCGCAGCTGCCGCTGGTGCGGCTGATCGGCGACGTCAAGGATCTTTCCCATCTGCGCGCGACGTTCGCGGCGCAGCGCCCCGACGTCGTCTTCCACGCGGCCGCGTTCAAGCACGTGCCGCTGATGGAGGAAGAGAACGCGTGGGCCGCGCTGCAGAACAACATCCTCGGCACCTTCAACGCGGCGACCGCCGCAGCCGAGGTCGCGGCCGAGCGCTTCGTGCTGATCTCGACCGACAAGGCCGTAAACCCGACCAACGTGATGGGCGCGAGCAAGCGCGCTGCCGAGATGGTGCTGTCGCAGCTCGCGACGCGCGGCCACGCGACGACGTTCTCGGCGGTGCGCTTCGGCAACGTGCTCGGCTCGAGCGGCAGCGTGATCCCGAAGTTCAAGGAGCAGATCGCGAAGGGCGGACCGGTCACGGTCACGCATCCCGAGATCACGCGCTACTTCATGACGATCCCGGAGGCCGCGCGGCTCGTGCTGCAAGCGGCGGTGCTGGCGCGGACCGGCGAGGTCTACGTGCTCGACATGGGCGAGCCGGTCAGGATCGTCGAGCTGGCGCGCGACCTGATCCGCCTGAGCGGCCATCGCGAGAAGGAGATCGGCATCGAGTTCACCGGACTGCGGGCGGGAGAGAAGCTCTACGAGGAGCTGCTGACGGACGTCGACACGACGCTGCCGTCGGCGCATCCGAGCCTGCGCATCGCCGCGCTGCGCGAGCAGGCGGGCGATCAGTGGCTGCTCGATCTGCTCGAGTGGCTGTCGCGAGGCGACGCAGCGGCGCCGCCGCGGGAGCAGAGACGGCGTCTGAAGAACTGCGTGCCCGAGTACATCGAGCCCGCGGCCACCGCGGTCAGCGCCGGAACATCAGCCACTTCGGCGTCTTGAAGCGGACGATGCTCCAGTAGAGCAGCAGATAGGACGCCATGAACAGGAACAGGAAACAGGCCAGCACCGCGGTGTTGTTCCACCACAGCACGCTCGGTATCACCGACATCAGGCAGAGCACCCACAGGTAAGGCGATGTCATCGAATTGCGGCGGGTCTGGCGGCGCTCCTGGTGCACGTCGGCGTTGAGGCGCATCACGCGGCGGTGTATCAGCGTGTGCAGGTGGATGCCGTCGGGCGCCGCGGTCGGCACGCCGCGCACGAACTTGCGCCGGTACATCGTGAAGATCGTTTCGAAGATCGGGTAGGCGCACAGCAGCAGCGGGAACATCGGCGAGACGCCGGAATTGCGCACCAGCAACAGCACGCTCGACTCGGCGAGCAGGAAACCGAGCAGGTAGGCGCCGCCGTCACCGAGAAATATCAGTCCGGCCGGGAAGTTCCAGACGAAGAAGCCGAGCACCGCGCCGACGGTGATCAGCGCGGCCGTCATGATGAATGCATCGCCGACCTGGAACGCCACGTAAGCGATCGACGCCATCATCATCAGTACGCACATCGACGCGAGGCCGTTGAAGCCGTCGATGATGTTGACGGCATTCGAGACGCCGGTGACGACCAGCAGCGTCAGCGCGATCGCGAACGGCGCGAGCGTGATCAGGTGGTCGACGCCGGGGATCGACGTGCGCCGGATCACTCCGCCGAGCAGGTAGATCGCGAGCGCTGCCGAAACCGCGGTGAAGAACAGGCGCCGCCGCGGCGACACGCTTTTCGTCAGGTCCTCGGCGAGGCCGAACACGAATGTCGGCAGGCTCGCGGCGATCAGCAACCAGACGGAGCCGCGCTCCTTGTCACCGCTCAGTTGGGCGAGACTCGCGCCGGCCAGAATGGCGATGAACACCGCGACGCCGCCGATCCGCGGTACCGGTCGTGAGTGGAACTTCTGCGGGCCCGACAGGTCGTGATCGGCGGAGTGGTGCGAGTGCCGCTCGGCCGAATGTATGACGAGCAGTGCGACCAGCAACGACGCCAGGAAGCTGACAACAAGAAGCGGCATACGACGGGAAGTTTAGCGGCACGCGAAGCGCCGAACCGCGCCTGAAAGCCGATGTCAGCGCCTCCAGAACTGCGCCACCTTGCTGACGTTCTTCAGCAAGAGAGTCCGCACGCCGCCCAGGCGATGCCGACGCATGATCTGCAGATCTTCCGCGGACTTCCGGACGATCGTCCGCAGCGACCGGTTGCTGACGCCGCCCACCCGCATGCAGACGAGCACGGCCGGAATGTAGACGGCGCGTATGCGGCCTGCGAACAGGAAGCGGACGATACTGTCGTAGTCGGCCGAAATGCGGTAGCGGGTGTCGAAGAGGCCCAGGCGCTGGTAGACCGAACACCTGACGTAGAAAGTCGGATGCGGCGGCATCCAGCCCCGAAAGAGGCGCGCTCGCGTCAACTCGCCGGCCTTCCAGTAGCGGATGACCTTGCTCGTGTCGTTTCGATCCACATAGGTCAGGTCGCCGTAGATTGCGTCCACCTTTGGATCGGAGAAGGCAGCTCCGATCGTCGCCAGCGTGTCGGCGTCGGCATAGACATCGTCGGCGTGCAGAAAGCCGATCACCTCTCCGGTCGAGCGTTCGATGCCCTTGTTGAGCGCGTCGTAGATGCCGTCGTCCGGTTCGCTGACGAAGCCCGCCAGCTGTCCGCGGTGGGCCTCGACGATGGCTTGCGTTCCGTCCGTCGATCCGCCGTCGATGACCCAGTGCTCGATATCGCGGTGCGTCTGCCGGCTGACGGATTGAAGACAGTCGCCCAGCGTCCGCGCGGCGTTGTAGGTGGCGGTGACGATGCTGATCTTCATTTTTCGATCGGTCGGATCGATCGAGGCGGCCCGAAACTTCGCCCGACCAGGCCGAGGATCAGCGTGGCGCGCCAGCGGATCCGTGTCGCCCATGTCGCCTGCGACGGCTCCGCGGCCGACGAGGCATTGGCGCCGTGGCGACGGTACAGAACCAACGCCTGCGGAACGAACGCCACGCGCCCGAATGTCTCGGCGACGAGGCCGAGCCACCAGTCGTGCATCGGCAACCGGTCCGGAAACGGCAGTGCATGCCGCAGCAGCTCGCGTCGCATCGCGATGCAGCAGCCGAGGTAACCGTTGCGCAGCAGGTTGCGAACGAAGCCCGGCCCGGAGCGGCGCAGCGCGAAGAACGACGGATGCACGACCGCAAGCGCGCCGTCCGTCACGATGCAGTCGCAAACCGCGAGGTCGGCATCACGTAGGTGGCGCAGCATCACTTCGACCTTGTCGGGCAGCCAGATGTCGTCCTGATCGGCGAGAAAGATAATGTCGCCCCGCGCGCGTGTCAGCAGCGCTTCGTAGTTGGATATCACGCCGCGGCGCGGACCCTCGAGCAGCTCTATGCGCGGATCGCGAAACGAGCGGACGAGCTCGATCGTGTCGTCGGTGGATCCATCGTCCGATACCAGTATCTCGGTGACCAGTGGCGAGACCAGAATCGAGGCCAGTTGTGCGCCGATGTAAGCGCCGCCGTTGAAGGTGGGAACGCAGACGGTGATCAACGCAATCGTCTCAGCAGAGCCTTCGCGCGCCGATACGCCGGATGAGCCGCCAGCACCATCAGCAGCTTCGCACGGCTGGCGCGACCAAGCAGGTAGTCGACCGCGAGCTTCTGGCTCAAGGTCTGCGGGCCCGCCGAGACACCGTCGACATCGATGACGGCGAGCGTCGTTTCGAGGCACCTGAAAGGCACCGTACCTGAAGCGATCATCGTCATGAAGAACAGGTAGTCGGCAGTGCTGAAGCCGCTGACGCTGACGTAGGTGCCGAAGCGGCGGTGCAGCGACCGGCTGTACAGGACGGCCTGGTGATTGAAGAGGCCCTCCTCGAGATCCGGACGCCGGACCGTGCGCACGCCGTGCGAGTCGTGCCGTTCCCAGGCGCCGAACACGATCTGTTCGGTATCGGTGACGAGCGCTCGCGCTGCCGCCGACAGCGCTCCGGTGCCCGCAAAGGTGTCGCCGCAATTCATGAACAGCACGAACTCGCCCGACGCCAGCGCGAAGGCCTTGTTCATCGCATCGTAGATGCCGCGATCGGGTTCGGAGACGAAGACGTCTATCGCGGCACCGTAACCGGAGATGAGCGCCTGCGTGCCGTCGCTCGAGCCGCCATCGACGACGACCCGCTCGACGCTCGGGTAGTCTTGCGCCAAGGTCGATTCGATCGTTCGCGCGATCGCGGCGGCCCCGTTGAAGACCACCGTGATCACGCTGATCTTCGGAGTGGGGGATGCCCGCGAGTCCGCCGCTGTTTCAGCCAAGAGCTCGGCTCACGTAAGGAAGGCACCCACCATCGCCACCGTCGGAAGGAGGTTGCCCGAATCCGGGGCGGCGATCAGCGTCACGGTCTTGTAGACGAAGAAGACGTTCAGCACGGTCAGCAGAACGACGCCGGCCTTGCGCCACAGCATCTGGTACGCGATCAGCCCCGGCACGACCGAATGCACCATCAGCGTCGTGCGCAGCGAAGCCAGCGGAATCGGCAACAGCACGAGGTGCATCAGCGCCGTCACCCACGGGACCGCGAGCCAGTCCCTGGTCTTCCGATCGACTCGAAAGCGGTTCGACAGCAACGCCACCAACGAGACGAAGCCGAGCAGCCCGATCATCCGCAGGGACGTGAGGTCCGCGTCGGTGAACTCCTGCGAGTTGTCGACGTAATAGGCGAGCTTGTCGGCCAGCGCCACTGGAACGACATCGAATGCGGCGACGAGTTCCCAGAACGAGACGCGAACTGCGAACGCGATGACGACGAGCGCGACCCAGCCGGGGAGGCCGCGCCGTGCGAGGAGATATATTGCATAGAACGGAAGGGCGGTCAGGTGGAACGTCGTCGCCAGCGCGACATAGAGCCACTGCTTTGACCGGCTCTGCGCCGTGATCGCATACAGCAGCACGATCAGCGCGAGGAACTGGCGCACCAGCTGGGTCGAAAAATAGAGATTCAGCATCAGGATGCAGACGCCCATCAGTGCCGGATCCTGCCAGCGCCGGTCGAGATAGAACGCCTTCTCGACCCAGACGAGCAGCAGCACCGAGCTCGTCAACGCAAAGCAGAACATCAGGCCGTTGACGGAAAGCGGCGGCAGCAGCAGTGCCCAGAGCCAGCACAGCAGCGGCATCGCGAATTCCAGCCCGCCGCCGTAAGTGCCGAGATATTCCGTATGGCCGGCCGCGAGCTGTTGATAAATGTCGTAGTAGACGTCGATGTCGTTCGGCGCACTCGGGTCGAGCGGACGTGCGCCCGTCATCATCGACAGCCCGATCGCCGCCGTCGTCGCCAGCATCAAGCGGGTGCTGCGCGAGGTGCCGGCCGGCAGATTGATCAGCAGGAAGACGGCCAGCGCGAACGCGGCGATCGGAAGCACCACCAACAACGCGGCGGCGCTGGCGCACAAGATCGCCAGGAAGTCCGCCGGCAAATGCTGCGCGTGCGAGTGCTGCGGCAAACCCGCGGGAGCGATCGCGCCGGACACGTTCGTCAATACCTTCGAAAGTTGAGCTGGTGAAAGCGCCAGAGCTGCTGGTAGATGCCGCTTGCCGCGCGACGCAGCAGCTTCAGGGTGCCGAGCCGCTGACTTTGGGGCCGCGCGGCGAAGCCCAGATTCTGCAGCGTCGCGATCCCCGCCTTCAGATCCGAGAGATACGGCTCGTAGACGCAGCGCACGGTGGCCGCCGGCAGCGGGTAGATCGGGCCGAGGTCGAAGCGGCGGCCGGGCGCGATCCTCAACCCGTGGAAGTGAAAGAAGATCGCCTGGCTATACGGAAAGCGCGTCGCGTTCCACGGGGCTTGCGCGAGCTGCTGCCGCTCGAGCACGTGGACCAGGCCCTCGAAGCGGTAGGGCCAGTCGTCGAGGTACTTCTGGTCGCCGAACTTGCCGTCCTCGAAACGTGCGTAGCACCACTCGATGCAGCGTTCTTCCCACCACTGGCGTACCGTCTCACAGGCGTCGCGCTCGAAGGTCATGAACTGCACGCAATACTGGCCCGAAGTCGCCGACTGGTCGTATTCGGGCGCATAGCCATGGTCGGTGATCAGGACCGCCGCCCGCGAGGTCTCGAACTCCGCGAAGACCGGCGCCGGGTCCTTGAGAAACCAGATGTCGGCGTCGATGTAGGTGACGCGCCGCACCGACGGGTCGGCTTCGAAGACGAAGCGCGGGGCGAACGGCGTCAGCGTCCAGCAGTACTCGCCGCGGCCGCGCAGCGGCTTGACCGCGAGCAGCTCGGGCGTTTCGAGTTCGGACAGCTTCAGCAGCGTGCAGTGCGGCAGCGCGAGCCGCGTGAGCAGCTCATGGGCCACGTCGTCGACGCACAGCATCCAGAGACGGAACGACGCCAGATTGCGCTCCATCGACGCGTGCAGCGCCAGCGCCTGCGGCAGGAATGCGCTGTCGAAGAGCGTGACGTAATGTTCCATCAGCGAAACGAGTTGACCGCGTCGACGACCTGCGCTGCGTCGGCGTCGCTCATCTGCGGGTGGCACGGGATCGACAGGCAGCTGGCCGCGTGCGCATCGGCATTCGGCAGACCTTGCGGATCGCGACGCAGGTTCGCGCAGGGCGCTTGCCCGTGTATCGGCACCGGATAGTGGATCAGCGTCTGCACGCCGTGCGCGGTCATGTGCGCCGCCAGATCTGCTCTCGCATCGCAGCGCAGCACGTAGAGGTGATGGACGTGCGAACGCGCCTGCTGCGCCGGCGCGAGCAGATCGACGCGCGGATTGTCGATCGCCTCGTCGTAGAGCTGCGCAACGGCACGGCGACGCTCGGTGAACCCGTCGAGCCAGCGCAGGCGCTCGCTCAGGATCGCGGCCTGCAGCTCGTCGAGCCGGCTGTTCATGCCGATCTCGGGATGCACGTAGCGTTCGCTCTGGCCGTAGTTGCGGAGACGCCCGACACGTCGGGCGAGGGCGTCCGACTGGGTCACGAGCGCACCGCCGTCGCCGATCGCGCCGAGGTTCTTGGTCGGATAGAAGCTGAAGGCACCGGCCGTGCCGAAGCTGCCGGCGGCGTGCTCGTCCCAGAGCGCCCGGTGCGACTGTGCGCAGTCCTCGATCAGATGAACGCCGGCTTCGCGGCAAAGCTCGACCCAGACCGGCATGTCCCGCATCTGGCCGTACAGGTGGACGAGAACGACGGCACGCGTGCGCTGGGAGAGGCAGCGCCCGACGCTCTCTGCCGAAAGCAGGCCGCTCGCCGGATCGATATCGGCGAGCACCGGCTCGGCTCCGGCCCTGATGATCGCGAGCACCGTCGCGAACGCGGTCATCGGCGTCGTGACGACTTCGGCGCCGGGGCCGATATCGAGGCCGCGCAGCGCGAGCTCGATCGCGTCCATACCGTTGGCGACGCCGACACAATGTGCGGTATCGCAGTCCGCGGCCCAGCGCTTCTCGAAGGCCTCGACCTCCTTGCCCAGCACATACCACCCGGACGCGAACACCCGCGCGGCAGCCGCCGACATCGCCGCGCGCAATTCCGCGGGCTCGGCCTTGAAGTCGTTCATCAGGATCATGCGGACGCGCTCCAGTAATGCGCGCCGTGTTCCTGGTAGTACGCGAGCGTGCGCATCAGGCCGGCGCGCAGATCGACCTGCGGGGCCCAGCCGAGCTCGCGCTGGATACGCGCGAAGTCGCTGTAGTAGTCGCCGATGTCGATCGCCTTGCGTTCCGGAGGGAAGGGCACGATTTCGTAGCGGCTTCCGGGGACCAGCCCGGTCATCAGCAAGGCCAGGTCCTTCAGCGCGATGACCTCGGCGCTGCCCAGGTTGTAGATGCGGCCGATCGCCACGTCGTCGGCGGCAGCGCGCAGCAGCGCATCGACGCAATCGTCGACGTAGTTGAAATCGCGCAGCTGGGTCCCGTCTCCGAAGACCTTGATCGGATTGGCTTCGATCAGCTGGCGGATCCAGATGCCTAGAAAGGTCTGGCGCGCGTCTTTGACGCGCATGCCCGGCCCGTAGGTGTTGGTCAGGCGCAGCACGCTGGAGCGGATGCCGTAGACGTTGCTGTAGAGCAGGTGATAGCCCTCGCCGGCGAGCTTGTTGATGCCGTTGACGTCGACCGGCCGGATCGGATGCTCTTCGTCGACGGGCAGATAGTCGGGCCGCCCGTACAGCTGGCGCGTGCTCGCGAAGACGAGGCGGATGCCGGGGTTCGCCTTGCGACAGGCCTCGAGGATCGACAGCTGTGCGGAGGCATTGATGTCGAGGTCGGTCTGCGGATCGGTCATCGAATCGAGGTGGCTCGTCTGACCGGCCAGATTGAACAAAAAGTCCTGGCGCTGCACCAGGTATTCCATTGCGAATCGATCGCGAACGTCGCAGACGTTGACGGTCACCGAGCCAGCGATGTCGGCGATGTTCTGCAGATGGCCGCCGTAGGCCGGGATCAGGCTGTCGACGAGCGTGACTTGGGCGCCGAGGCCGACGAGGCGGCGCGCGAGACTCGAGCCGATGAAACCGAGGCCGCCGGTGATCAGCACGCGGGTGTCGCGGAAGTTGTGCATCAAAGCCTTTCTGCGACGACGAGTTGATCCAGATAGAGATCCGGATTTTTTGGAAGCATCGCGCCGAGCGCCAGACCCAGCAGCGATACGGGGCCGAGAACGAACGCGGTGACAAGCAGGTTGAGCGTCGTCGAGCGCGTGCGCATGGTCTTGAACAAGTATGCATTGACCAACTGAAAGATCACCGAGAAGTCAGCGAGCAGCTTGCGATGACGCAGCACCCGAAAGCCGTGTTGTTCGAGCAGTGCTTTCAGGCCGAAGCTCGAATAGCGCGCATAGTCGTAAGGCTGCTCGTGCTCGTCCCATACGAACGGAACGGTCAGAAGCAACGTGCCGCCGCTCGCGAGCACGCGCCGAATCTCTCCGATGAATCGTTCGGGACGAAAGACATGCTCGAGCACCTGGTTGCACAGCACCGAACGGAACTCGGCATTCTGGAACGGGAAGCGATCACCTTCGTAGAAAGCGTCGGCTACACCGCGCGTGCGTGCGGCCACGCTGTCGATTTCGAGGCCGACATAGACATCGGTATCGAACAAGTCGCGATACGGCTTGGTGCCGCAGCCCACATCGAGCAAGGGCCCCGAAAGACTCGGGCTCGCGGCGGCGATTTCACGCCACAGCTGGCGACGGGCGAGGAAGAACGGGTTGAGGAAAGCGCCGAACAGACCCGGATTGAATTGCTGGCTGCGTACATAGCGGCGAAGCAGGTCGATCATCGCTTGCGCTCCAGGATCAATCCGCGAAACTCGAACCTCAGCCCGTCGTCGGTGCGCGCAATGCCTTCGGCGCACGGAAACTCGCAAACCATGCGCCAATCGAGAGACAGTTGTTCGAGCAAGCGTGAACGCGACAGGATCCAGCATGGGTAGTTGGTCGCGTGGAGATGCTTGGGAACATGCTGGATGCAGAGACGATCGGCGGCTTGCGAGCCCAGCGGTGTTCGATCGATGATCAGATGTCGGGCCTGAGCGGCGGCGAACTCGCGCAGGACGG
>JBDTXV010000026.1:0-12193 GCA_040006015.1 Caldimonas sp. | reverse complement strand
GCGCCGATGGCAAAGAAGGCGACGACCCCGAAATTGATCAGGCCGGTGTAGCCGTACTGCAGATTCAGGCCGATCGTCAGCAGCATGTAGATCAGCGCGATGATCGCGACGGCGACGAGATAGGCGACCATCGGTTACCTCGCGACGAGCGCTTTGCCGAACAGCCCGCGCGGCCGCAGCAACAGCACCAGCAGCAGCAGCGCGAACGCCACCGCGATCTTGTACGACGGGCCGACGAACGGCACCGACAACTCCGACGCGATGCCGAGTAGCACGCCGCCGGCGACGGCGCCGGCCGGGCTGCCGATGCCGCCCAGGATCATCGCGGCGAACGCCGGGATCAGCAGTTCCCAGCCGAGCTCGGGCATCACCACTGCCTTCACGCCGAACATCATGCCGCCGAGCGCGCACAGCACGCCCACGACGGCCCAGAGTGCGATCAGCACGCGACCCGAGCGGATGCCGCAGGCGCGTGCCAGGTCGGGGTTGTCGGCGATCGCGCGCATCTGCCGGCCGATCGGCGTCAGATGCAGCAGTGCGAAGAGCAGCGCCATCGCCACCAGCGCAATCGCGGCGACATAGAGATCGGTGGGCAGCAAGCGGATGCCGCCGAAATTCCACGCCCGCACCAGCGGAATGGCGAATGTCTCCTGGTCGTGGCCGACGAAGAACGTCAGCAGCGAACGCACGAAGAACGCGACGCCGATCGAAGCCACGAGGCTCGCCACCGGCGCGCGTCCGCGCAATGCGCGAAAGACCCAGAGGTAGAAGACGATCGAGATCGCGACACCCGCGGCGATGGCGCCGAGCCCGGCGAGGATGATCGAGGCGCCGCCCAATGCCTGCACGCCGATGCCGGCATAGGCAGCCACCGTCATGTAGTCGCCGGTCCCCGCATGGGGAAAACGGGCGACACCCATCACCAGCGTCAGCGCCAGCGCGGGCAGCGCGATCAGCAGCCCCTCGATCGTGCCGTTGATCAGCAGATTGCCGACGTCGACGAGCGTCATCGCTCCGCTGCGACGGGTGCCCGCCGCACGCTGGGGGACAGGAAGGCCGGCGTCAGTCTCGGCACGGAAGGCGCCGCCGGATTCGGGCCATCAGATCGAGACGACGTCGTGACGGACCAGTTGGCCCTTCTCGATGACGAACATCCCGAAGTCGGGCGTGACGTCACCGAACTCGTCGAAGTCGAGGCGGCTCGACGCGCCTTCGTAGTTGATCTTCTTCTTCTCGGCCAGGAGCTTCTTGCCTTCGGCGAACGAATAGACCTTGGTGCCGTCCGGATTGGCGACGTGGCGAATCTTTGCGTTCACCTGCGCCACCGTCGCATTGCGGCCGGCGGCTTCCATTGCGAGTGCCAGGCACACCACCATGTCGTAGCACATCGACGCATAGACGTTGGTGGATACCGGCTTGCCGGTGGCCTTCTGGTAGGCGGCATCGAGCGCCTTGTACGACGCTGCATTCTCGTTCGACACGCTGTCCACCGAGATCAGGCCTTCGACCACCTCGTTGCCGAGTGCCTTGACCAGGTCCGGGTTCGCGGCCCAGCCGGGCATTATCCATTTGACGTCCTGACCGGACTGGTACCACTCGCGCAGGATGATGGTCGAATCGGGCAGGTACGAGCCGGTGACGATCACGTCGGGCTTCTGCGCGAGGATCTGCTGCAGCTCGGTGCGATAGCTCGGCCGGTTGGGCTCGTAGACCACGCTGCCGACGATCTTGCCGCCTTTCTTCTCCCATGCCTTCTTGAAGCCTTCGGCATTGCCGATGCCCGACGCATTGTTGAACGCCATCGTTGCCGGCCGCTTGAAGCCGCGCTTTTCGGCAATGACCGCGAAGGACTGTCCGAACCGGTCGTTGGTCGCCTGGAAGCGCCACACGAGATCCTTCTTGTCGAGGGTCGAAATGGCCGGCGCCCCGGAGGTGTTCATCTGGATGATGTCGGCGGCATCGGTCAGAGGCATCACGGCCAGCGTGACGCCCGACGACCATGTTCCGATGACCGCCTGCACCTTGTTGACCTCGATGAGCTTCTTGGCGGCCAGCACGGCGGCGTCGGGCTTGGTCTGGCTGTCCTCGGAGAACAGTTCCAGCTTGTTCCCGCCGGCACCTCCCGCCCCGTTGACCTCGGCCACCGCGATTTCGATGGCCCTTTGCATGCCGCTGCCGTACGTGCCGCCGGCGCCCGTCACCGGGCAGAGCGAACCGATGCGGAAGATGCCGGTCGTCTGCGCCACGGCGAAGCCGGGAAGCCCCGATGCAGCCAGGCTGCTGCCGGCGAGCAGGAGATCGCGACGAGTGATGCGTTGTGACATGGGAGGCTCCGGAATAAAAGGGCAGGCGAAAGGAATCAGGCGGCGCGAGCGGAGATCTCGTCCTTGTGGACCTTGCCCGCCTTGATGATCAGCGGCAGGTGTCGACCCTGGTGCTGCAGCAGCGTGAGATCCTGGAGCGGGTTGCCATCGACCACGACGAGGTCGGCGGTGGCGCCCGGCGCAACGATGCCGAGCGTGCCGGCCTGGCCCAACAGCTCGGCGTTGACATAGGTGGCGCTGCGCAGGATTTCCGCCGCCGGCATCGCGGGCGCGCGCAGCGTGAACTCGAGCGATTCATCGGCGTGCATTTCGCCGAGCAGGTCGGTGCCGAAACCGATCTTCACGTTGGCGGCGCGCGCGATCCGGATCGCCTCGACGCCCTGGCTGCGCACGCGCTCGAGCTTGGCCATCATTTCGTTGCTCCAGCCCAGGCGCTCGCCGTTGCGGTGGAGCGCATCGTAGGTGGCCAGCGTCGGGACCAGATAGGTGCCGTGCGCAGCCATCAGCGCGGCGGACTCGGCATCGAGCAGGTTGCCATGCTCGATCGTGCGCACGCCGCAACGGACGGCGCGGCTGATTTGTTCCGGTGAATAGGCATGGGCCATCACGTAGGTGCGCGCCGCCCGCGCTTCTTCGACGATCGCCGTCATTTCCTCGATCGAGTATTGCGTGCCATCGAGCGGATCGCTGGGCGAGGCCACGCCGCCGCCGGCCATCACCTTGATGTGGTGCGCGCCGTTGCGCAACTCTTCGCGCGCCGCACGGCGAACGCTGCCGACGCCGTCGGCGATGCTGCCGAGCAGCCCGGCAGCGCCGCAGCAGACGCAGCCCATATTGCCCTGGAAGAAGGCCGGGCGCGAGTCGCCGTGGCCGCCGGTCTGCGTGATGGCGCGGCCGGCGATGAACAGGCGCGGCCCGATGAAATGGCCGCGTTCGACGGCCTGCACGAGCCCGGCGTCGGCACCGCCGCCATCGCGCACCGTCGTGAATCCGCGCATCAGCATGCCGGCCAGGATGTCCTTCGCCTGCGCGGCGATCAGCGATTGCGGCAGCAGCGTGAGGCGAAAGAAATCGGGGATCGTCGCTGTCACGTGCACATGCGCGTCGATCAGACCGGGCAGCAGCGTTCGCCCCGCCAGATCGATGACGCGCGCGCCGGCCGGAGGGGGCGTGCCGAAGGCCACGTCGGCGATGCGCTCGCCGTCGACGCTGACGGTCGCGTTCGGGCGAAGCTCGCCGGTCGCGCTGTCGAACAGCGTGGCGTTGTGCAACACCAGGGAAGCGTTCATGCCGGGAGTTCTTGTGGTGCGTGGCCGAAAGGCTCGACGCGATCATCGGAGGGGCCGGCGGCACCTGTCATGGCTCGCCAGCCCTCGACAATAATACGCGAACACCGCAGCGGGGCTGGGCTCGGCCGGACAACATACACGCGGGGGACAGCATGTCGATCGTCCAGAGTCAGGGGGCAGCTCTCGCTGTGCGCGTCGACGGTCCGCAGGCCGGGCCGGCACTTCTTCTGTCGAACTCGTTGAGCTCCGACATGTCGATGTGGGACGATCAGATTCCGCGTCTTTCGCAGCAGTACAGAGTGGTGCGCTACGACCAGCGCGGGCACGGACAGAGCAGCGCGACGCCGGAGACTTATACGATCGAACAACTCGGCCGCGACGCGATGGCCGTGCTCGACGACCTCGGCATTGCGCGTGCGCATTTCTGCGGCCTGTCGATGGGCGGCATGGTCGGCTTGTGGCTGCTGACGCATGCGCGCGAGCGCATCGAGCGTGCGGTCCTCGCCAACACGTCTGCGCACATGGGCCCGCCGGAGCTGTGGAACGGCCGTATCGCGCTGGCGCGCGTAGGGGGGATGGAAGCAACGGTCGAGCCGACCGTGAAGCGATGGTTCCCCGCGGCGTTCCACGCGCAGGCGCCGGCGACCATCGAGCGCATGCGCAACATGATCCGGCGCACGTCGCTCGAGGGTTACATCGGCTGTTGCGAAGCGATCCGCGATATGGACCAACGCGAATCGATGCGCGCCATCCGCGCCCCGGTGCGGGTCATCGTCGGCGCCCAAGACCCGGCGACGACGCCGGAGGCCGGACGCGCGATACGTGATGCGATACCCGGCGCGACGCTTGCCGAGCTCGACGCCGCGCACATCTCCAACGTCGAGCAGCCGGCGGCTTTCACCCGCGCCGTGGAAGAGTTTCTGCTCGCGTCCTGAACCAGCCGAAGTGTTCAGGTGCCGATGGCACCGGGCCGTGCCCGAGACGTTTCAATACCGTCGACCCGGTCGACCCGGTCGACCCGGTCCACCCCGTTCGCCCCTAACGGTTCAGTGCCGCCATCATGTTCGCCGGATAGCGCTCGCCGGCCGCGGCGCCGCGCGGGAACACCGCATCGAGCTCGGCGAGTTGCTCGGCGCCGAGCTCGATCGCGAGCGCGGCGACGTTCTCGTCGAGATAGCGGCGCCGCTTCGTCCCCGGGATCGGCACGATGTCGTCGCCTTGCGCGAGCACCCACGCGAGGGCGAGCTGCGCCGGCGTGCAGCCGAGCGGCGCGGCGATCTCGTGGACGCGGCGCGCGAGCGCGAGGTTGCGTTCGAAGTTCTCGCCCTGGAAGCGCGGGCTGTGGCGCCGGTAATCGTCTTCGGCGAGGTCTTCGGGCTTCGCGATCGCGCCGGTCAGAAAGCCGCGGCCGAGTGGGCTGTACGGCACGAAGGCGACACCGAGGCGCCGGCACGCGGCTAGCACGCCGTCTTCCGGGTCGCGGGTCCAGAGCGAATATTCGCTTTGCAGCGCGGTGATCGGGTGGACCCGGCAGGCGCGCTCGAGCGTCTCGGCCGACGCTTCGGAAAGACCGAGGAAGCGCACCTTGCCGGCCGCGACGAGCTCGGCCATCGCGCCGACCGTCTCTTCGATCGGCGTCGCCGCATCGACGCGGTGCTGGTAGTACAGGTCGATCGTCTCGACGCGGAGCCGGCGCAGGCTGCCTTCGACCGCACTGCGCACATAGGCGGCGCTGCCGTCGAAGCCGCGCCGCAGCGGATCGGCCGGGTCGCGCACGATGCCGAACTTCGTCGCGAGGAAGACCTCGCTGCGCCGCCCCGCGATCGCGCGACCGACCAGCTCTTCGTTCGTGTGCGGGCCGTAGGCGTCCGACGTGTCGAGGAAGTTGATGCCGAGGTCGAGCGCGTGGTGCAGCGTCGCCAGCGATTCGGCATCGTCGCGGTTCGAATAGAAGTCGCTCATTCCCATGCAGCCGAGGCCGATCGCCGAAACCGTCGGGCCGTTCGCACCGAGCTTGCGCGTCTTCATTCGATGTCCTTCGTTCATTCGAGCGTGAAGCCGATCTTCAGCGTGACCTGCCAGTGCTCGATCTTGCCGTCGGCGACGTGGCCGCGCGTCTCGGTGACGACGAACCAGTGGATGTTGCGGATCGTCTCGTGCGCCTTCGCGATCGCCTTCTTCACGGCGTCTTCGATGTCGACCGGGGACGAGCCGGTGAGCTCGAGCGTCTTGTAGACGTGGTGCGTCATGGGGTCTCCTGATGGGCGGACCTTCAATTTACGCCTGCTGCGCGGCGCCGGATAGCGCCCTCGGATCTGGCCCTAGACTCGCCGCCCATGGACGAGCCTCGCTACGGGTGGGTGGTGGTCTGGGGCGCCTTCTTCAGCCTCGCGGTGATCTTCGGCGTCGCGTATTCGTTCGCCGCGTTCTTCGAATCCTTCGCCCACGAGTTTGCCGCGCAGCGCGCCGACGTGGCGCTCGTGTTCGGGCTCTCCGGTCTCATCTATTTCGTGCTCGGCGCGGGCGCGGGGATGCTCGCCGACCGCTACGGGCCGCGCATCGTCTGCTCGGCCGGCATGTTGTTCATCGTCAGCGGCCTGCTGGCGACGAGCTACGCGCATTCGATGGCGACGGTGTATCTCGCCTACGGCGTGGGCATCGGCGTCGGCGTCGCGCTGGTCTACACGCCATCGATTGCCAGCGTGCAGCCGTGGTTCACGCGCCGGCGCGGCTTTGCCGCGGGCATCGCGAGCGCGGGCATCGGCGCGGGCACGATCGCGATTCCGCTGGTCGCCGCGAGCGCGATCTCGGCGCTGGAATGGCGCGGCGCGCTGCGCGTGATCGCGGCCGGTGTGCTTGTGGTCGGGCTCGTCGCTGCGTTCGTGCTCAAGCGCGCACCGGTTGCACGCGGCGCGCAGGGCGAGGCGCGCGCCGGCGCCAGCCTCGCCGAAGCGCTCCGGGACCGGCGCTTCTGGTGGTTCTATACGTACGCGTTGCTGGCGGCGCCGGCGATGTTCATTCCGTTCGCGCACGTGTCGGCGGCGGCGCGCGATCTGGGGATCGGTGATGCGCGAGCGGTCGGGCTGGTGGGCCTGATCGGCATCGGCAGCCTGGTCGGCCGCTTCGCGATCGGCGCGCTCGCCGACCGCCTCGGCCGCACGCTGACCTTGACCTTGATGCAGGCCTCGGTCGGCGCCGCGTATCTGCTCTGGATCGGCGCCGGCGGCTATCTCGCGCTCGCGCTGTTCGCGCTCTGGTTCGGCCTCAGCTACGGCGGCATCGTCTCGCTGATGCCGGCGATCTGCATGGACATGTTCGGCGCGAGGGCGGTCTCGAGCATCGTCGGCACGCTCTATACCGGCGCCGCGCTCGGCAATCTGCTCGGCCCGGTCGTCGCCGGTGCGGTGTTCGATCGGAGCGCTAGCTACGCGCCCGTGCTGTGGGGCTGCGTCGCGCTCGCGCTGCTCGCGACCGGCGCCGCGTCGCGCCTCGTCGCTGCGCGCGGGACTCGCTACTGATCGCGGTGCTGCCGAGGGCGCGCTGCGGCGGTGCGTCCGCCGCGCTGCAGGGGACCGTCAGCCGCGTTGCAGCCGGAGCCAGCGCTGGCGCTGCAGCACGCCGGTCGCGAGCGCGGTGCCGAGCAGGATCACCGCACATCCCGCGAGCGTGTCCGCGGCGAGCGTTTCGCCGAGGAAGAGGGCGCCCCACGCGACCGCGAACACCGGCACCAGGAAGGTCACGGTGATCGCGTTCGCCGGACCGACATGTGCGATCAGCCGGAAGTACATCACGTAGGCGAGGCCGGTGCAGAAGACCGCGAGCAGCGCGACCTCGATCCACGTTGCGACACCCGGCGGCGTCGCCGGCCAGAGCAGCACGGTCGGCACGACGAGGACTAGCGCGGCGCCGATCTGGCTGCCGGTCGCGACCGCGATCGGCGCCGCAGCGGCGAGATGGCGCTTCGCGAAATTCGCCGAGTAGCCGTACGACACGGTGCCGACCAGACAAGCGGCGATCGCGAGCGTCGTGCCGAGCGCATCGGCTCCGTCCTTCACGCCCGCATGCGACCACGCGAGGCCGAAGACGCCGGCGAAGCCGATCACGAGGCCGAGCGTGCGCGACGCGCTCAACCTGTCGTTGAGCCAGAGCCACCCGATCACCGCGCCGAACAGCGGCGACGCTGCATTGAAGATCGAGCTCAGACCGGCGCCTATCGTCAGCGCCGCATAGGCGAAGCAGACGAACGGCAGCGCCGAATTCGTGACGCCGACCCAGAGGATCGGTTTCCAGTGCGCGGCGAGGCTGCGCGTCTCGCCGCGCAGCGCGAGCACCGGCAGCAGCGCGAGCATCGCGCCGATCACGCGCAGCCCGGCGAGCGCGAACGCTCCGAACTCCGGCGCCGCGATCCGCGTGAACAGGAACGAGCCGCCCCACAGCGCGGCGAGCGCGCAGAGCTCTGCGAGGTCGGCGGCCTTCAATGGACCGCCCGTCGCTGCCGCATCGCGGTGCGTCCGAGCGCGACCGACTCGAGGCGCAGCAACGCGACCTTGCGCTCGATGCCACCGGCATAGCCGGTCAGCGAGCCGTCGCTACCGATCACGCGGTGGCACGGCACGATGATCGAGACCGGGTTGCGTCCGACCGCGGCACCGACCGCGCGCACCGCGACCGGCTTGCCGATCGCGTGCGCGATGTCGCGGTAGCTGCGCGTCGTGCCGGCGCCGATCGCGAGCAGCGCCTGCCAGACCGCGCGCTGGAACGGCGTGCCCTGCAGGTCGAACGGCAGATCGAAGGTCTGCAGCGAGCCGGCGAAATAGCGGCCGAGCTGGTCGGCGACGCGCTCGAACAGCGGATCGTTCGCGACCATCGGAGCGTCGAGCTGCGGCGGGTGATGGCGCTGCCCCTCGAACCAGGCGCCGGCGAGGCCGGCCGGCGTGCGCGCGAGCAGGATCGGCCCGAGCGGTGAGTCGAAGATCGTCTGCGCGCTGCAGCTCGTGCGTATCGATTCGGTGGCGAAGGTCATTTCGGTACTCCCAAGGTGTTCCAGAGACGCAGCACCGCGTATGTGCGCCACGGCTGCCAGGCTTGCGCGTGCGCTGCGGCGGCGCGCGCCGAAGCGGTGCCGAACAGATTGCGCATCGCCTTCAGCACCGCGACGTCGTTCGGCGGAAATGCATCGGGCCAGCCGAGCACGCGCATCGCGATGTAGTGCGCGGTCCACGGGCCGATGCCGGGCAGCCCGCAGAGCCGTTCGATCAGCGGCTCGGGATCGGCACGCGGCTGCAGCAGCTCGCCGAGCGTCGGCCACGTTTGCGCGAGCGCGACGATCGCGCCGGCGCGCGTGCGGATGATGCCGAGCTCGGCGATGCGTTCGATCGGCGCCGTCGCCAGCGTCTGCGGTGCGGGGAACGCGCGGGCGATATCGGGCCACGGCGTCGCGAGCGGCGTGCCGAAGCGCTCGACGAGGCGATGCGCGAGCGTGCGCGCGCCGGCGACCGTGACCTGCTGGCCGAGCACCGCGCGCAGCGCGAGCTCGAAGCCGTCGAGGCTGCCCGGCAGACGCAGTCCCGGCGCGCCGGGCAGGTCGGCGAGCGCGGCATCGATCGAATCGGGCGCCGCATCGAGATCGAGCCAGCGCCGCACCGCGCCGACGATGCGTCCGCTCGCCGGTGCGAGCGCCGGCGCGAAGCCGATCCGCACGCGCGCGGCGTCCGCGACGAACGTCGCCTCGATCCAGCCCGGCGCGGCGCCGAACGTGCCCGCGCGTACGCTGCGCCGGATCGTCGCGCCGTCGACGCGCTCGATGCCGGGAATCGCGCGCTGCGCGATGAAGCGCAGCAGCGCCGCGATGTCGTACGGCGCGCGATAGCCGAGGCTCACGCTGACCGCGACATCGCTCGTCGCGCCGCCGCCGCCGTCGTCGGCCGCGACGCGGCGCAGGCGCGCCGGATTCATCCGGTAGCTGTCGGCGAACGCGGCGTTGAAGCGGCGCACGCTGCGAAAGCCGCTCGCCGACGCGACCTGCGCGACCGGCAGGCGCGTGTCGGTCAGCAGCTGCTTGGCGAGCAGCAGCCGCCGCGTCTGCACGTACTGCACCGGCGTGACGCCGTGTTCGGCGACGAAGATGCGGCGCAGATGGCGTTCGCTGACGCCGAGGCGCGCCGCGAGCGCGGCGACGCTCGGCGCGTCGCCGTTCGCGGCCTCGGCGTCGAGCCCGAGCGCGGCCTGGCGCGCGAGCGTCCGCGATGCGTCCATCACGGTCCACGGCAGGCCCGCGCCCGGCGCGATCTCCGGGCGGCATTTCATGCACGGCCGGAACGTCGCCGCTTCGGCCTGCGCCGCGGTCGCGAAAAAGCGGCAGTTCTTCTGCATCGGCGTGCGCACGCGGCAGATCGGCCGGCAGTAGATGCCCGTCGACGTGACGCCGACGAAGAGCCGGCCGTCGAAGCGAGCGTCGCGGGCGAGAAGGACCTGGTAGGCCGCGTCGGGATCGAAGGTCATGCGCAGATTATCGGTCGCTGCCCGGTGCAGACTGGCCGTTTTCGGACATCTGCGCGAACGCGCCGAATCGGGCGAACGAGGGGGCCGGCGGGCGACGGCGCGGCGCCGATCAGCGTGCACGATGCGTCGTGCGCGTGGGCAGTGACGGCGCTGCCGGCCGGATCAGCGCGTGCGCAGCGTCGTGCGCGCGGACCGCGCGTTGCCGTTCGCCGGCTTGCGCTTGCGCCGCGGCGTGGCCGCCGTCGCGCCGGCTTCGCGCAGCGCTGCATCGATCAGCGCATCGGCCATCCAGACCGCGACGCGCTCGACCTCGCGATCGGCGAGGCCCCAGATGTCCTTCAGGATCACGTACGGCTCGATCCCGTAGACGACCGACAGCGCCTTGTGCAGACGGTCGCGGCCCGCGCTCGGCAGCTGCGGCGCGAGCGGCGCGAGCGCGTGCTCGAGGATCCGGATCCGGTGCCCGCGCCGGTACGGCTCCTCCTCGAGCAGACCGGCGCGCTCGAGCGCGCCCTGTTCGAGCGCGAGCTGCGCCGCGGCGCGCAGCTGCGGCTCGAATTCCTTGAAGCGCGGGAAGGTCTGCTTGAACAGCTCGTGGATCCGTTCGCGTCCGCTGTGGCTGTCCGACGCGAACGTGCGCACCGGTCCGAGCGAGGCCTCGATGACCGCGGTGATCAGCGCGCTGCGGCTCGGGAAGTAGCGGTACGTCGTCGCCCGCGAGACCTTTGAGCGCACCGCGACCTCGGCGATCGACGGGATGTGGCCGTCCTGCCGGATCTGCTCCATCGCGGTCGCGAGCAGCAGCCTGAACGTCGCCGCCTTGACGCCGCGCTCGGGCGGCTCGGGCGCGGCGGTCGGCGCGTGCTTGAGTCGAGACATGCGGGTTTGTCCGAAGCGATGCGGCGCCGTTGCGGGTTGCGGGAGGTCGAGAGCGGACCGTATGATGCGCCCATCCCGTTTTGAGATGCAAGTCTCAAAACCATCGAGTCGCCCGCCGACGTCGCGGGCTTCCAGCTTGGAGACGAGAACGATGGCGTTCCATCTGATCGACCGGATCGCCGTCGAAGACGGCGGCGAGGGCGATGCGGTCGTCTGCGTGCACGGCCTCGGCGGCAGCTCGAACACGTGGACGCCGCTCGCGCCGGCGCTGGCCCGGCATCGCGTCGTCCGCATCGATCTGCCGGGCAGCGGCCGCTCGCAGCGCGCCGAAGGGGCGCTCTCGATCGCGCGCTATGTCGATGCGCTGCGCACGATCTGCACCCGCCTCGGGATCGACCGCGCGCACTGGCTCGGCCATTCGATGGGGACGATCGTCTGCCAGCATCTCGCGGTCGACGAGCCGCGCCGCGTCCGCAGCCTCGCCCTGTTCGGACCGCTGATCGCGCCGCCCGACGCGGCGCGCGCCGCGATGCGCGCGCGCGCCGCGCAGGCCCGCGAAGGCGCGGCCGGCATGCACGAGATCGCCGAGGCGCTCGTCGCTGCGGCGCTTTCGGCTGACACGCGCGCGCGCCAGCCGCTCGCGGTCGCGTTTGTCCGCGAGAGCCTGATGCGCCAGGACGGCGACGCCTATGCGCGCAGCTGCGAAGCGCTCGCCGATGCCCCGGCCGCCGCGATCGAGCGGATCGAGGCGCCGGTGCTGCTCGTCACCGGCGACGAGGACCGCGTCGCGCCGCCGCAGGCGGTGCGCCAGATGGCCGAGCGCATCGGCAGCGCGCACGCGACCCGCGTAGGCGCGAACCGGACCCGCGTCGTCGTGCTGCCGCGCTGCGGCCACTGGACGCCGATCGAACGCAGCGAGGACTGCGCGCGCGAGCTGCGCGAGTTCCTCGCGAGCATGCGCTGAAGGCTGGCGCGATTGCGGGCCGACGACAAGGAGCAAGCGATGAGCGACGTCCTCTTCACCAACGTGCGCATCTTCGACGGCTCGGGCGAGCAGCCGTATACCGGCGAGCTGCTCGTGCAGGGCAACCGGATCGCGCGCGTCGGCCGCAGCGGCTACGGCGAGCGCTCGGCACCGGTGTTCGGCGCGCAGGTGATCGACGGCGCCGGCGCGTTCCTGATGCCGGGCATGGTCGAGGC
>JBDTXV010000025.1:0-12396 GCA_040006015.1 Caldimonas sp. | reverse complement strand
CACCGTGCGCCAGGTGCGCGCCATCTCGAAGCGGTAGATCGCGCCGACCGCGTGGCGGTTCATGCGTCCTCCCGGACGAGGTTGACGAAGATGTCCTCGAGCGAGCTCTGCGTCGTCTCGAGATCGTTGACCCGATGGCCCGTGTTGCGCAACGCTTCGAGCAGGGCCGGTATCGCGTCCTGCGAGCCGCCGGGGTCGTAGACATAGGTGATCTCGCTGCCGCCGGCGCCGACCACCAGGCCGCGCCCCGCGAGTGCCGGTGGCAGCTCGGCCAGCGGCGGTTCGACGCGCAGCGTCAGCCGCTTCTTGCCGAGCTTTCGCATCAGCGTCACCTTGTCTTCGACGAGGATGATCCTGCCTTGGCGGATGACGCCGACGCGATCGGCCATGTCCTCCGCCTCGTCGATGTAGTGGGTCGTCAGCACAATCGTCACGCCCTGTGCGCGCAGGCCGCGAACGAGTTGCCACATGTCCTGTCGCAAGGCGACGTCGACGCCGGCCGTCGGCTCGTCGAGGAACAGCACGCGCGGCTCGTGCGAGAGCGCCTTGGCGATCATCACCCGCCGCTTCATGCCGCCCGAGAGCGTCATGATCTTGTTGTCCTTCTTGTCCCAGAGCGAGAGGTCCTTCAGGGTCTTCTCGATGTGCGCCGGGTTCGGCGCCTTGCCGAAGAGTCCGCGGCTGAACGACACCGTCGCCCATACCGACTCGAAGGCGTCGGTCGTCAGCTCCTGCGGCACGAGACCGATCATCGCGCGCACCTCGCGGTAGTCGGCGACGATGTCGCGACCGCCGACGGTGACGCGGCCCTCGGCGAGCTTGACGATGCCGCAGATCAAGCCGATCAGCGTCGTCTTGCCGGCGCCGTTCGGGCCGAGCAGCGCGAAGATCTCGCCTGGTTGAATGTCGAGACTCACATGGTCGAGCGCCCGAAAGCCCGTGGCGTAGGTCTTCGAAACGTCGTGCACGGAAATGATGGAGTTCATCGACGAGGGCATTCGGCGGGCGATCGCGCCCGGGGCCCCATTCTGGTCGGTCGCGGCATCTGACGCAGAAGCTGCGGCACAAGCGCGTGTCTCACGAGGAACGGCTTATTTGACCGCCCGCACTCGCGACGCCGCCCGGCCCTCGTGCTTTGTCGGGAGCTCGCGCAATCCGGAGAGTCCGATGAAGACGGATCGCAGGCAACATCGTGCGACAGACTCGTTCGGCGCGCCGACCTACGTGATACGGCAGCGGCCTCCGATGTGAGTCGCTCCGGAGGCAGCGGAACATCGCTCCAGAAGCAGAGAATCTGCCCTGCATCGGTCACGCAACGCTCCGGAGACGACCGCCCAGGCCGCGGCACGGCCTGTCACAGAGGAATACCCATGTCCAATCCCTGGCTGAAGAAGAATCCGTTCATGAGCATGTGGCTCAGCGGCGCAAATTCGGTCGCCAATTCGGCACGCGGCAAGGTTGCCGCCGAGGCGAAGCGGCAATCCACCGCTGCGATCACGAAGGCGAGCAACGATGTCGTTGGAGCCTGGACCGATGCAATGACCGGCTCGACAACAAAGCGCAAGAAAAGAAGGTAGGCGTCAGTCAAGGCCGCGCCGGCGGGTCTTCCCGCCGCACCGCGAGCACCACGCGGTGCGGCGCGCCGTCGTCGATCAGCGTGAAGGTGCATCCCGGCAACTCCGCGCCATCGACATTCAACCCGATCGCGTCGGTCGCCGCGGCGACGCGAACGGCGATCTCGAACGTCGTCGCACCGAGTCGGTAGCGCAGCTCGAAGCTTGGCCAGTCGCGCGGCAGCAGCGGCTTCAGCGTGAGCTGGTTGCCGCGACGCTGCAAGCCGAGCAAAGATTCGACGAGCAGCTGGTACATCCATCCGGCCGAACCGGTGTACCAGCTCCAGCCGCCCCGACCGGCGTGCGGAGGAAAAGCGTAGACGTCGCCGGCGACGACGTACGGCTCGGTCTTGTAGACCGCAATGTGTCCGGCACTGTCGCCGTGATGGACCGGATCGAGCAAATCGTAAATCTGCCAGGCGTGTTCGGCATCGCCCAGGGCGGCGAACGCAAGGGCGGCCCAGACCGCGCCATGAGTGTATTGGCCACCGTTCTCGCGCACGCCCGGCACGTAGTCCTCGATGTAGCCCGGCGAGGGCTGCGAGGTGTCGAAAGGCGGATCGAGCAGCTGGACGATCCGCGTATCCGTGCGCACGAGACGACGCTGCAACGATGCCATTGCCGAACCGGCGCGCTCCGGCGGAGCGGCACCGGAGAGGACCGACCAGCTCTGCGCAATCGAGTCGATCTGGCACTCGGCATTGGCGGACGAGCCGAGCGGCGTGCCGTCGTCGAACCAGGCGCGCAGGTACCAGTCGCCGTCCCACGCGCTCGCGTCGACGTTTGCGGTCAAGGCCGCGGCCTCGCTTTCGCACGCATCGGCACAGGAGCCGTCGCCGCGTTCGCGGGCGATCGGCGCGAAGCGCTTCAACACCGCGATCACGAAGAACGCGAGCCAGACGCTTTCGCCCTTGCCGCCGATGCCGACCAGGTTCATGCCGTCGTTCCAGTCGCCGGCACCCATCAACGGCAGGCCGTGCGCACCATAGCGGCGCGAGTGCTCGATCGCGCGTCGGCAGTGCTCGTAGAGAGTCGCCGGCTCGGCGCCGACCGAGGGCAGCTCGTAATTCGATGCCTCGCCTTCGTTGAGCACGCGGCTTTTCAGGAAGGGGCAGCTCTCGTCCAGCACGCCGACGTCGCCGGTGACTTCGACATACCGGCCGGTCGCGAAGGGAAGCCACAGATAGTCGTCGGAGCAGCGCGTGCGGATGCCTTTGCCCGACGGCGGGTGCCACCAGTGCTGCACATCGCCCTCTTCGAACTGGCGTGACGCTGCAAGAAGCAGATGCTCGCGGACGAGCTCGGGCCGGGCGTGGACGAGCGCCATCACGTCCTGGAGCTGGTCGCGAAAACCATAGGCGCCGCTCGACTGGTAGAACGCGGTCCGTCCCCACAGTCGCGAACCGATGACCTGGTAGAGCAACCAGCCGTTGGCCAGCGCATCGAGTGCCGGCTCTGGCGTGCGGACCTGGACCGCGCCGAGCGTTCGCCGCCAATGCACGTGCACCGCTTCGAGCGTCTCCCCGGAGCGGCCGGCGCTGCTTCGGACCAGCTCGCGTGCATCGTCGAGCGTCTTGCCGGCGCCGAGCCGGAACACGACCTCGCGCTGTTCGCCCGGCGCGAGCGCCAGCGCCACGCGCAACGCGGCGCAGGGGTCGAGCGCCGCGCCGACGCGACCCGACAGCCGGGTCTGCGCCAGCGCTGCCGGCGCAGCGCGGCTGCCGTCGATGCCGAAGAAATCGCCACGATCGCCGCAGACGCTGTCGACCTCGGCGTCGGCAGCCAGGAACGCGGTGCGGTCGGCGAAGTCGGTGTTGTAGCCATTGCGAGCGAAAAGGGCGTTGTTCGCGCCGTCGAACTCGGTGGCGACGTGCATCGCATTCTCCGCACGCTCGTCGCCGAGCACCCACTCGACATAGGAGGTGACCGACAGCCGGCGTGGCCGATCCGAGCGGTTGCGCAATGTCAGCGTCGAGAACTTCACCGGTGAGTCGATCGCGACATGAATCCGCAGGGTCGAATCGATGCCGTGTTCGACATGCTCGAAGACGCTGTAGCCGAAGCCGTGCGTGACGACGAAGGCGCCGTCCGAGCGGGTCGGTTGCAGCGTCGGCGACCAGACCTCGGCGCCTTCTTCGTCGCGCAGGTAGAACGCCTCGGTATTCGCATCGCTTACCGGATCGTTCGACCACGGGGTCAGTCGAAATTCATGCGAATTCTCGCTCCAGGTCGACGCGCTGCCTGCCTCGGAGACGATGCTGCCGAAGCCCGGATTGGCGATCACATTGACCCACGGCAGCGGCGTCATCTGCGAGCGCGATACGGTCATGACGTATTCGCGACCGTCGCTGCCGAAGCCGCCGTGACCATTTTCAGCGAGCAGTTCGGTGGAAGGCTCGGGTGCAGGTCCATCGACAGCGTCGTCGTCCTTGTCGAATCGGGGCGCGGCCGGCACGGCGCGCGGAATGAGCGGTTCGCTCTGTTCGGTCAAGCCGGGTCCGGAGCCTGAGACGACGATGCGCGCTGCGCTGCGCAGCAGGATGCGATCCTCCTCGTCGACCGTGTCGAGGGAGTGCAGAAAGATGCCGTCGCGCTTGCCGACGACTCCGGCGCAGCCCACCTGATCGATGACGGCGCGGATTCGCTCGGGCAACGAAGAGTCGCGCTGACCGTGAAGCACCATCAGCTCGGTTCTCAGGCCGTGGGAGGTCCAGAACGCATGGGCCTGCACGAGTTGCTGCATCGGCGCGATCTCCGCCGCGCTCGCGACCTGCACCAGGACGATGGGAACATCGCCCGAGATGCCGAATGCCCAGAGCGACGATTGGCCGCGTCGGTTCTGCGCGATCTCCTGCGCCGGCGCCCGCAGCGCCGGATCGGCGATCAACACCGAGCCGGCGAGTCTTTCGAACAGCGCCGCGTCGGCGTCGGTCGCTCCGAGGCGTCGCAGCACGGCGCCGCGGAAGTCGAGGCAAGCATCGAGGATGCGATCGCCGGTGCCGACCTCGCGATAGCGCCGGGCGAGCGCGATGCATTCGTCGCGCGACGTCGCGACGCCGGTCGTCCATTCGATCGTGCAGGCCTCGCCGGCTGCGACTCGAAACGGGATGCGCACCGAGGCGATCGGGTCGAGCACCGAACCGTCGCGGCCGCCGAGCGGATTTCCGTGGCGCATCGCGTCGGGGCAGGAGAGATCGCGGCCCCGGCCGACGAAGCACATCCGGTCGGTCTCGAACGAGACGAGGCTGGATTCGCCCCGCGCCACTGCCTGGTGAAAGACCCAGAGTTTCGCGGCGCCCTGAGCGCTCGATCTGCGGGTGGCGAGGATCAACCCCGACTTCGGATCGATCTCGGTCACGACGAAGAGCTTGCTGAAGGCCGGATGCGCCGAGTCGGTGGCGGCCGGCGCAAGCACGAGCTCTGCGTAGCTCGTCGCGCTCAGGCGCTGCTCTGCCGCCGATTCGTTCGCGACGCGAAGCCGGCGCCACTCCACGTCGTCATCGCGCGCCACCGCCGCGTCGAGGCCGACTCGCAGGCCGCGCTCGAGAGACGCCGGGCGGTCGTATGCCGACCACACCGTACCGGTCGGCTCGCCGCGCAGGCAGAGGAATGTTCCCCAGCCGTCGAGCGACGCGTCTTCCCTCCAGCGCGTGATCGCCAGGTCGTTCCACTGACTTCTGCCGCCGCCCGACGGGGTCAGGGCAACGTGGTACTTGCCGTTCGAGAGCAGCTGCAATTGAGTCATGGCAGTGACGACGATAGGCTCCTCACCGACCGCAGCCGAAATATTGCGCCAGCATGGTCGTCGCGCAGGCGTTCAGCAGGCATTCGGCCTTATCGCGAAATCGGCGCAGCCGGCTTTCGCGGTGTCGGTTGGCCGACCGTTTTCGTTTCGGTGCATGGTCGTCCCTTGTGACCGGGAGTCGCGTCGGCAAGCGTATAGGTGACCTGTCCGGGCCGTCCGCGAACGCGGATGGACTTCCGAAGCTCGAGGAGCCCGGAGCGACCCGGGTCGGGCGTCAGCAGCAGATCGACCTCGTGCGAGTGGAGGTCGAGCGTGCCGGTCCCTTCGACGTGGGTCCGCTCGGTGTCGAGCGCCAGTGTCCTGAAGCGTCCCCGCCCGGCGTGAAAATCGAAGTCGGCAGCGGCGCAATTGATCGTGACGCGCTCCGGGCCCGCAAGCATTGCGCCTATCAGTCTCGATCCGCTCAAGCCGAGCTCGGCGTCGAGCCGTCTCGACATCGAGCCCTCGAGCATCCTGGCTGACACGGAGCCCGAGGCCGAATCGAGCCATTCGTCGATCGAACGACCGTGGGCCGTCAGGCGCAGTCCGCCGCCGATGCTTCCGCTGATCCGCTTCTGCTCCGGCAAATCGGGAAAGATGCGTTTGATCTCGACGCTCCGCACGTCGATCTCCAGTTGCAGGGCCGATGGCGATTTGATCGTGTCGTAGGTTGCCCGGCCTGTCGCGTGCCCGCCCGCGATCTGCAGGTCGAATGGGGCAACGGTCCACACGCCGTTGGCCAGCTTCGTGGTCGCTTCGAGGCCGGCTGTGATCGGCACGGCCGCGGTCGTGAGGCGCTTGATCTGGAATCGGACGTCGGCCTCGAGCCCCTTCGGCGCACGGATGTCCTGTGCTGCAGCAGCGCTGCCCGGCGTCGCAGGCGGTTCTGCAGCGGCACTTTTGCTGCCTGGCGCGCCTTTCGCTCGAGTGGCGACGAAGGACTTTACCCACGCGAGGTCTTCGAGATGAGTGAGCTGGCTCGAAAGTGTCGCGTGCAACGAGTCGACCTCTCCGGTGGTGTCGAGAGACAGCGTTCCTTCGATATCGGTCGAGCCGGTCTTGAAGCGGGCCGCGGAAATCGCGTACCGCCCGGCGTCCTTTTTGAACTGCGCGTCGACGACATACGGAAGCGAGGCCGGAAGGGCCCGCGCGACGAACGCTCGAAGTTCGGCAAGCGACGCGCCTTGCAGCGACAGATGCGCGTCGACGGCTCCCAATTGAAGGATGTCCGCGACGCGACCGTCGACGTCCAGGCGCGTGCGACCCGCGGCCGCATGCCCGCGCACGGCGAAGGTCTGGCCGGTATCCCGAAACGTCAGCACCGGGTCCGTCAATGCGCTGCCCCGAAAGTCCGCGCCGCGATACGTCCCCTCGAAGTCGATCCTGGTGTTCGGCAACGATGGTTGCGGCGATGCCGGGACGGACCAAGTAGCAGTCTGTACGTCGAGGTCGATGCCGCGGTGGACAAAGCGAATTCGCGACCGCAGCGGCTCGAGCGCGAGGATTCGCACGATGCCGGGCCCGCGGTCGTCCGGCCGGGTGAGTCGCCAATTGCGCAGACCGTCGGCCTGGCGCTCGAAATCGACATCCGCGTCGACGAGCAAAAGATGAGTGATGACGGGCCGCTTGTGGATGAGGCTGGCGAGCTGGCAGGTCGCCGTCAATTCCCCGGCCGCGATGAACGGACGGTCATCGGCCCATGCCGCATTCGCGATCTTCACGCCGCGCAAGTGAAAGGTCGGATCGAAGGAGCGCGAAAACGTGATGTCGAAGTCGTCGATCTTCACGCTGCGGTGCGAGCGGGACGACAGATGGCGCTCCAGTGCTGGGCGAAACCAGTTCCAGTCGAAGACCGCGACGAGAACCGCGAGCGCCACGCCCAGGCAGAGCGCAACCACGCCGACCTTGACTTTGGAGCCGGTGAAACGGCGTTCGAGGAACTTGATCATCGTGAACCCCTTCAACCGCTGGTGCTTCCTGAAAGGAGTTCGGGTGCCATCTGCCATCCGATTTGCAGCCACGCCGGCTGCAGCCGGTCACGAGAGACGACGACTTCCTTCCCGATGGCGCGGAAGGGCTATGTTCCCGTTGATCCCGAGCTGTCGCCGTCATGACTTCCTTCGGTGCACGCGCCGCGCGCAAAGAAACCCGACATGAAAACTCGCCTCGACCCGATGCGGGTGTTTGTCGCATTCTCGACGACGAATGCGTTGCCCGCTCCATCGACGGACGCGTCGGGCCTGCGAATGGTTGTTCGAAGCCGTTCGCGAATTCGATTGAACCGAATCGCTCGGCGCCGGAATAAACGCACCGACGCGGTATCGGAACCGCGAAAGGCCTTCGTCACTCGCACCGGAGACTCAGATGAAAGCACTGGTCGGATTCGCGATCGCTCTCACCGCGGCCATCTCTGCACACGCCGCTCCCGTCGTCTACACGACCACGCTGACCGGACCTGCGGAGAATCCTGCGAATGCGTCTCCCGGCACCGGGCAGGCGACGGTCATCTTCGACGCCGTCGCACACACGCTCGAGGTCAACGAAACGTTCAGCGGCTTGCTCGGCACGACGACCGCGTCGCATATCCACTGCTGCATCGCACCGCCGGGGGCGACCGGCGTCGCAACGATGCTGCCGACCTTCTCGTTGCTTCCGCTCGGGGTCGGCAGCGGAACCTTCGATCAGACCTCCGACACGCTCGCCTCCGCGACGTACAACCCGGCGTTCGTCACGGCTCACGGCGGCACGGCCGACGGTGCCGAGATCGCGCTCGCCGCCGGCCTCGATGCCGGGCAGAGCTACCTGAACATCCATACGAACCTGTTCCCGGCCGGCGAGATCCGCGGCTTTCTGACGCTCGCGCCGGTGCCGGAGCCGGAAAGCTATGCGCTGATGCTGACCGGCTTCGCGCTGCTGCGCGTCGCGACACGGCGCGGCAAACGGAGCACGCGCTAGCGCTTGCAGCGACACGCAATTTTCGTGATGCCGGCTCGAACCGAAGGTCTTCCGAAGGCCGCTAGACTGAAGCGAACTCTTTCGAAGTCTCGGAGGCCGGCGGCCTTTCTGCTTTCCGTATGGCTGACGTTGCGGCATTGAGCCAGACGAGTTCCCGAACAAGCTACGACGCCGTTGCCGCAGCGCTGCACTGGTTGCTCGCGGTGCTGATCGCCGTCACGTTCTGCATCGGCCTGACGATGGTCGAACTGACGTTCTCGGCGCTGCGCGTTCGCCTCTACAACTGGCACAAGTGGCTCGGCGTCGCGATTCTCGTGCTGTCCACCGCGCGCATTCTCTGGCGCGTCCGCGGCCATCCGCCGCCGCCGATCCAGTCGAGCATGCCGGCCTGGCAGCGATCGGCGTTGCGCGGTACGCATTGGGCTTTCTACGGTCTCTTCTTCGTCGTGCCGTTGCTCGGCTGGGCCTACACATCGGCGGTCGGCGTGCCGGTCGTCCTGTTCGGCTGGTTGCCTTTGCCCGACCTCGCGGCGCGCGACAAGGCCTTCGGCGACGAGGTCCTGAAGCCGCTCCACGCAGCGAGCTCGTGGCTGCTGGCAGCGATCGTCGTCGGGCACACCGCGGCCGCATGCAAACACCATTTCATCGATCGCGACGACGTCCTCGCGCGGATGTGGCCGTGGTGGCCGAGCCGCCCGCAATCATGAGGCGCGCTCCGTTCGCGGTCGCGTCCTTGCTGGTGGCGTTGCTTGCGCCGCTGCCGGCGCCGGGCCTCGCCGCCGCCGAGACGAACGCGGTCGCAACGCTGGTCCCGGCGCAGAGCGAGATCACGTTCCAGATCAAGCAGAGCGGCGTGCCGATCGACGGACGCTTTCGCAAGTTCGACGCGCAGCTCGCGCTCGATCCGAAAGCGCCGCAAACGGGCTCGGTGACGATCTCGGTCGACACCGGCAGCGCCACCGTCGGCTTCGCCGAAAGCGATGCCGAGCTGCCGCGCGCGCCGTGGTTCGACAGCGCCAAATTTCCGCGTGCGGTGTTCCAGTCGAGCGCGATCAAGCCGCTCGGTGGCGGCCGCCTGCAAGTCGCCGGAAGGCTCGATCTGAAAGGCGCGGCGAACGAGCTCAGCGTCCCGGTGACGATCGTTCGCAGCGGAACTCTCTCGACCGCGAGCGGCGAATTCGTCGTCAAGCGCCTCGACTTCAAGATCGGTGAAAAAGAATGGGCCGATCTTTCGCTGGTCGCCAACGATGTTCGCGTGCGCTTCAAGCTCGTGTTCGGCGGCCTCGGCGCGCTCTAGACAGCGCCGCACCTGCCTGCAGCCGAAGTTCGATCTCGATCCAACGTCAACAAGGAGACTTCTGATGCGCATCTGTTTCATCGCGGCGACGCTCGCCGCGGCCGCCACCGGCGTCGCCGCCGAGCCCGCGACCTTCGTGATCGACCCGGGCCACACGATCGTCACGTTCGAGGCGCTGCACTTCAACACCTCGACGCAGCGCGGCCGGATCCAGGGCAAGGAAGGCACCGTCGTCGTCGACCGCGCGGCGAAGACCGGCAAGGCCGACATCACGCTCGACATGACGAGCTTGAGCACGGCATCGCAGGCGCTCGAGGGCACGCTGAAGGGCGAGCGGATGTTCAACGTCGCGCAGAACCCGACGGCGCACTTCGTCGGCGACAACTTCGGCTTCGACGGCGACAAGCTCGCGTCGGTGTCGGGTACGCTGACGATCGTCGGCAAGTCGCAGCCGGCGACGCTGAAGGCGCTGCGGTTCAACTGCTACGAGAACGCGCAGCTGAAGCGCGAGACGTGCGGCGGTGACTTCGAGACGACGATCCAGCGCAGCCTGTACGGACTCGGCTTCGCGTCCGGCGTCACGCCCGACAACATCCGGCTGCTGATCCAGGTCGAGGGCATCCGGCAATGACCCGGCTCCGGACCGGCCGCGTTTCCGGATTTGCCGGAGCGGCGGCGCACCCGTCGCCCGGCACACCGTGACGATGGCGCACGATGCGATCGTGATCGGCGCCGGCGTGATCGGCACGTCGATCGCGTACCACCTGGCCGCGCTCGGCGCGCGCGACGTCGTCGTGCTCGATCGCGGGCAGGTCGGCTCCGGCACGTCGTCGCAATCGAGCGGCATCCTGCGCACGCATTACTCGGTGCCGGAAAACGTCGAGCTGGCGCGGCGCTCGTGGCGCGTCTTCGACGCGTTTGCCGCCTACCTCGACGACGACGACGCGTCGGCCGGCCTCGTCAAGTGCGGCTACCTGATCGCGTCGCCCGAAGGACCGAAGCTCGAGCCGTTGCGCGCCGCGCTCACCGCGCAGCAGGAGAAGGGCATCGCGGTGCAGCTGCTGTCGGCCGCCGAGGCGGCAGAGCGCCTGCCGATCTGCCGCTTCGAAGATGCCGCGCTGATCGGCTTCGAGCCCGAGGCCGGATTCGCCGATGCCTATCTCGTCGCCAGCGCGTTCGCGCGCGCGGCGCGGCGCCGCGGCGTCAGGATCGTCGAAGGCGTCGAGGTCCGGCGCCTGCTGATCGAAGGCGGTCGTGTCGCCGGCGTCGAGACCGCGCAGGGCAATTACGCGAGCGCGACCGTCGTCAGCGCGCAGAGCATCTGGGCCACCGAGCTCGAGCGCTGGACCGGGATCGAGACGCCGGTGCGCGCCGAACGGCACAGCGTGCTCGCGCTCGCCGGGCCCGAGCCGTACACATACGCGATGCCGGTCTACAAGGATCTCGGCTCGCCCGGGATGCTCTATTGCCGCAGCTACGGCGGCACGCAGATGCTGGTCAGCGAGGGCGGCGCCGGCGAGACGCTGGATCGACCCGACAACGAGCAGGGCGACATCTCCGTCGATGCCGTGCTCGCGGTCGGCGCGCAGGTCGCCGAGCGCTTTCCGTCGTTCGAAAGCGCCGGTCTCGCGTCGTCGTGGACCGGCGTCTACGACGTCACGCCGGACTGGAACCCGGTGCTCGGCCGCGTGCCCGATGTGCCGGGGCTGGTCGTCGCGTACGGCTTCTCGGGCCACGGCTTCAAGCTCTCGCCCGCGGTCGGGCGCGTGATCGCGCAGGAAGCGCTCGGTCTGCCGACCGACGTCGCGCTCGCGCCTTATGCGCTCGAGCGCTTTCGCAGCGGCCGGCTATTGACCGGCAAGTACGGCTCCGGCGCCGTCTCCTGACGTTTCTGTCGCGGCCGCGTCGGGCCCGAACAGATGGCAGGCGACGCGTCGGCCCGGCGCGACCTCGAGCAGCGCCGGCGCGATCGACTTGCATTGCGCCATCACGTACGGGCAGCGCGGATGGAAGTGGCAGCCGGGCGGCGGATCGACCGGCGACGGCGGCTCGCCTTCCTGCAGATCGAGCGCGACCGCCTGCTCCGGATCGGGGATCGGCGACGACGCCTTCAGCAGCCGCGTGTACGGATGCAGCGGCTCCTCGAAGATCGACGGCACCGGGCCTTCTTCGACGATCCGGCCGAGGTACATCACCGCGACGCGCTGGCAGAAATGGCGGACCACGCCGAGGTCGTGCGAGATGAAGACGAAGGCGAGCTTGCGCCGAGCGCGCAGCTCGTCGAGCAGCACCAGGATCTGCGCCTGCACGCTGACGTCGAGCGCCGAGACCGGCTCGTCGGCGAAGACGAGGTCGGGGCCGAGCGCGAGCGCGCGGGCGATGCCGATGCGCTGGCGCTGGCCGCCCGAGAACTCGTGCGGATAGCGGCGCGCCGCCGACGGCGGCAGTCCGACCTCGTCGAGCAGGCGCCGCACCGCGCTCGTCACGTCGTTGCCGCGAGCGATGCCGTGGACCCGGATCGACTCGCCGATCGCATCGGCGATGCGCTGGCGCGGATCGAGCGCCGAAGCCGGATCCTGGAACACGATCTGCAGCCGGCGCCGCAATGCGCGCATCGTCGAGGCGCTCGCCGCGGCGACGTCCACGCCGTCGAAGCGCACGCTGCCGGCATCCGGCGCGATCAGGCGCAGGCAGGCGCGCGCGACGGTCGACTTGCCGCAGCCCGATTCGCCGACGATGCCGAGCGC
>JBDTXV010000024.1:0-12434 GCA_040006015.1 Caldimonas sp. | reverse complement strand
CTTGCCGTAGCGCTCGATCGTCTCCATGTTGCCGGTGTCGGGCGCCGAGCAGTTGAAGACCTCGCTCGACCACGGCACCCGCCCCATGATCTCGGCGAGCGGAGCGTAGTCGCTGTTCGACAGTCCGAAGTCGCGGCCGTTGTGGGACGCGCCCTGGCCGCCTGCAGTCGGCGGCAGGAACAGATTCCACAAGCCCTGGGCGCGCGCCTTCGGCTTCAGCGCCTCGATCGTCTCGAGCGGCGTCCAGCGCTTGCCGGCTTTCGTGTTCGCGTCTATCTCCGCCTCGTAGCGCGCCTCGGCCGGATAGATGTGCTCGTCCATGAAGCGCAGCAGCTTCGCCTGCAGTTCTTTTGTGCGGTCCGAATAGTTGAAATCCATGTGCGCCTCCGGTCGTGGTCGTTGTTCGGTGTCAGGCCTGTTGCGCGATGCGCCAGCCCATTTCGGCGAGCGGTCGGGCGCCCGCGGCGGATTGGCGCGCTTGCGCGCTCGATGCGGTCCCGGTCTCGATGCGCTTGGCGATCCCTTGCAGGATGCCGGCGATCCGGAACAGGTTGTAGGCGAGGTAGAAGTTCCAGTCGGCCATCACCATGTCGGGATCGGGGCGGCCGGTGCGCTCGCAATAGCGGCGCACGTAGTCGCGCTCGCTCGGGATGCCGAGCGCCGCGTGGTCGAGGCCGCCGATGCCGCGGAACGAACCCTGCGGGATGTGCCACGACATGCAGTGGTAGCTGAAGTCGGCGAGCGGATGGCCGAGCGTCGACAACTCCCAGTCGAGCACCGAGACGACGCGCGGTTCGGCTTCGTCGAAGACGAGGTTGTCGAGCCGGTAGTCGCCGTGAACGACGGCCACCTGGGTCTCGTCGCGCGCGCTCGGCGGGATGTGCACCGGCAGCCATTCGATCAGGCGCTCCATCGCGTCGATCGGCTCGGTGATCGAGGCCAGATACTGCTTGGTCCAGCGCCCGATCTGGCGCTCGAAATAATTGCCGGGCTTGCCGTAACCGCTCAATCCCGCCGCATCGATGTCGACCGAGTGCAGCGCGGCGATGACGCGGTTCATCTCGTCGTAGATGCGTCCGCGCCCCGGTGCATCGAACGCCGGCAGCGACTGGTCCCAGAGCACGCGTCCGGGCATGAACTCCATCACGTAGAACGCGCGCCCGATCACGCCTTCGTCTTCGCACAGCAGATGCATCCGCGGCACCGGCACCGCCGTTGCGTGCAGCGCACCCATGACCCGGAACTCGCGCTCGATCGCGTGGGCCGACGGCAGCAGCCGGGCGACCGGAGCCGGCTTCGAACGCATCACGTACGAGCGCGCCGGCGTCAGCAGCTTGTAGGTCGGGTTCGATTGGCCGCCCTTGAACTGCTCGACGGTGAGCGGCCCCGAGAAGCCGTCCATCCGCGTCTCGAGATAGCGCTGCAAAGCCGCGACATCGAACGCATGCTGCTCGGCGACAGGCTTGGTTCCGGCGTTGGCTTCGATCATGGTCGTTGGGGCGGCGACAACGTCTGGCGCAAGAGAGCGGTGCGCGTCAGCGGAACCGCGGCGCGCGCTTCTCGAAGAAGGCGCGCAATCCTTCGCCGCCGTTGTCGTGAAACAGGTTGTCGATGAAATGATCGCGCTCGGCGGCGAGCTGCTGATGCACGGTGCGCGACGCCGCCTGCTGCACCAGCTCCTTCGCGCTCGCGAGCGCGTTCGGGGCCATCGCCGCGAGCCGGGCCGCGACCTGCAGGGCCTCGGCCGAGGCGTGGCCTTTCGGCGCAACCCAGCCGACGATGCCGGCGGCGTGCAGTTGCGCGGCGCTCATCGGCTCGGCGAGCCAGATCAACCGCTGCACCAGCATCCGCGGCAGCGACTGCACGAGGTTCCAGGTCGCGCCGGCATCGGGGGAAAGGCCCAGACGCCCGTACGACATCGTGAACTGGGCATCGTCGGCCGCGACGATCAGGTCGCAGTTCAGCGCCAACGCGAAGCCGGCGCCGGCCGCGGCGCCTTCGACCGCGGCGATGATCGGCTTCGGAAAGACGCGCAGCGCTTCGACGAACTGATGCAGATGCTCGAGCATCTGGCGCTGCGCGGGGCGACCCGAATCACGGCGTTCGGCGAGGCCCTGGACGTTGCCCCCGGCGCAGAAATGGCTACCTCCACCGCGCAGCACGACGACCCTGACGTCCGGATCCGACTCGGCGACGCCGAGCGATTCGATACCGGCCGACAGGACCTGCGCCGACAACGTGTTGCGCGTGGCAGGATCGCTGATCGTCAGCAGCAATACCGCGCCGTCACGCTCGGTCAACAGTTCCGAGGGCATGCAAATGCGCGCCGGAATCGACGCTTTTCGGAGGACTGCGAGCAGGGCCGCTTCATTCGAGGAATTGTGTCACGCCCCACGCTTCGGCACGAGCGCGATGGACGCTGTTCGCTGCTAGAGTGCCTCGGCACCTGACCCCTCGAGCATGCGCAGAGCCCTGATCCTCTCTTCAATCTGCACCACGGCATGGTTCGGGGTCGGTTCGGCGCATGCGCTCGGCTTCGGTACGACGACCAGCCCTTCGCTGCTCGGTCAGCGCCTCGATTTTTCGGCGCGTGTGCATCTTTCTTCCGACGAGTCGCTGGTTCGCGAATGCATCAAGGCCGCGGTCTTCGCCGGCGACTACAGGCTCGGCGCCGACCAGGTGCGGGTGAGCCTGCGGCCCGGCAACGATCCCGACGAACGCGTGGTGCGCGTCACGACGTTGCGCCCGATCGACGAGCCGGTCGTGACCGTCGATCTGACCATCGGTTGCAGCGCGCAGGTGTCGCGCAAGTTCGTCGCGTTCCTCGATCCGCCGGTTCTCGATCTGGCCCGTTCGGGGGCACCGGAAATGCGACCCGCGGAACCGGAGCCGCGCTTCGAATCGCAAGTCTCGCCGCTGTTCGCGATCGCATCGGATCCGTCGACTTGGCACGGCGACGCGCCGCCGTCGCGTCCCGCCGCGCGTAAAGCCAATCGCACGCGTCACGCCGGACTGACCGGTCCGCGAGTCGCGCATCCGGTTCGCGTTGCCGCAGCGGAGCAGGCCTCGAAGCCTGCGGAACGGCGCAGCGCCGGCGGCACCCGCCCGGCACCTGCCGCCCCTGGCGGCTCGCGTCTGCAGCTCGAGACGGCCGGCCCGGCCCAGGCCCAGCGGCCGACCGCTGCCGCGAGTGCCGCTGCGGCGCTGCCGCTCGCATCGGCCGAGCCGCAGGCTGCGGTCGATCCGGCGAGCCAACAGCTGCAGGCCATGCTCGCGCAGGAGCGTGAGCATGTCCGCGTCCTCGAGGCCGGACTCGCCAAGCTGCGCAGCGATGCGCAATCGACCCGGCAAAGCGTGACCGCGCTGCAGTCCCGCCTGCACCAGGCCGAGGCCGACCGCTTCGCCAATCCGCTGAACTACGTCCTCGGCGGTCTGTGCGTGTTGCTCGTCGCGGCGACCGGCTTTGCATTGAGGCGTCCGAAGCGCGGCGCCTCGCGCTGGTTCGATCCGACGCAGCAGCCGCCGATTCATGACGCCGCCATCGAGGCCGAGTCCGACGATGCCGTCGCCATCGCGGCGCCGCAAGCGCGCACATCGACCTTCGCGCGCTTCGATCCGGTTTCGGCGTCGCTCGCGCGGGACAAGGCTGTCGCGAAATCGATCGGCGGCCTCGAAGTCACGACCGTGCTCGATCACGCGCACGTGCCCCGCGCTGCCGACGGGGAATCGGCTGCGCCCGCTGCCGGCGCGGCGAACGAGCGTGCGTCGCAAGAGTCGCCGATGGAAGTGCTGATCGATCTCGAGCAGCAGGTCGAGTTCTTCGCGGTGCTCGGCCAGGACGACGCGGCGATCGACTTGCTGTCCGCGCATGTCGACTCCGAGGGCGCAGTCAGTCCGCTGCCGTTCTTCAAGCTGCTCGAAATTCATCGACGGCGCGACGACGAAGCCGGATATCGCGATATCGCCGCGGCCTTCTACCAGCGCTTCGGCACCTTCGCGCCGACCTGGGAGGCGGGGTTCGGTCCGGGTCGCGCGCTCGTCGACTATCCGGTCACCGTCGAACGCCTGCAGAAACTCTGGGCGACGCCGGCCGAGGCGATGCAGGCGCTCGATGCGTGGCTCTTCAGGCGCCAGCCTGCCGACGATGCATTCGACCTCGCGGCCTATCGCGATCTGCTCTTCCTGTATTCGATCGTGCGCGAGTTCGCCGAAGAGAAGCGCGCCGATCAGGTCGATCTGATGCTGCCGATGGACGAGCCGTCGGTCGATCTGCCGCTGCCGGTTGCAAGGTCGTCCCAGTTCGCGGTGCTGCATCCACGCGCGAGCCGGCCGGCCCCGCTCGATTTCGACCTCTCGCTGTCGGCGCAGTTTCGCGACTCAGAGCTGCGCAAGGCGATCTAGCGCGAGCGCCAGCGTTTCGTCCTTCTTGCCGAAGCAGAAGCGCGCGATGCGCTGCTCGAAGCCGTCGTTGTAGAACGCCGACAGCGGAATCGCCGCGACGCCTTTCTCGATCGTCAGCCAGCGGCAGAAATCCTCCTCGGGCAGATCGTTGACCGCCGAGTAGTCGACGCACTGGAAGTAGGTGCCCTGGCTAGGCAGCGCGCGCAGGCGAGTGCGCTCTAGTCCGGCCCTGAAGAGGTCGCGCTTGCGCTGATAGAACGCCGGCAATTCGAGATGATGGGCCGCGTCGGCCATGAAGGTCGCGATGCCGTGCTGCATCGGCGTGTTGACCGTGAACACGTTGAACTGGTGCACTTTGCGGAACTCGGCCGTCAGCGCCGCCGGCGCCGCCGCATAGCCGACCTTCCAGCCGGTCACGTGGTAGGTCTTGCCGAAACTGGAGACGACGATGCTGCGCGCGGCGAGCTCAGCGAAGCGCGCGACGCTCTGGTGCAGGGCGCCGTCGTAGACCATGTGCTCGTAGACCTCGTCGCTGATCAGGATCACGTCGGTAGGTCGCAGCAACTCGGCCAAACGCGCCATGTCGGCCTTCGACCAGACGGTTCCGCTCGGGTTGTGCGGCGAATTGATCACCATCGCCCGCGTGCGCGACGTCAGGCTCGCGCGGATGCGTTCGAAATCGGGCGTGAACGTTCCCGGCGTCAGCGGCACATGCACCGCGACCGCGCCGGCCATCGCGATGTTCGGGTCGTAGCTGTCGTAGCACGGGTCCAGCACGATCACTTCGTCGCCCGGATGGACGACCGCGAGGATCGCCGACAGGATCGCCTGCGTCGCGCCGGCGGTGATCGTGATTTCGGTGCCCGGATCGTAGCGGTGGCCGTAGAGCGCCTCGATCTTCGTCGCGACCGCTTCGCGCAGCGCCGGCACGCCGGCCATCGGCGGGTACTGGTTCAGGCCGCGCCGCATCGCATCGGCGACCGCGTCGACGAGCTTCGGATCGCAATCGAAATCGGGGAAGCCCTGGCCGAGGTTCACCGCGCCGCGCTCGGTCGCGAGGGCCGACATCACCGTGAAGATCGTCGTGCCGACCTTCGGCAGGCGGCTCTCGATCGGAGGCGTGCGGACCGGGGAGTTCGTCGTCGAATTCATTTCAGAGTTGGTAGTCGTCGGCTTCACCGTTCATCGCCCGCGTCACCAACGCGCGGGTCAGACGGTCGGAGGTCATCTCGGCGAACGCGTAGACGAAGTTGCGCAGATAGGCGCCGCGCTTGAAGGCGATGCGGGCGACGTTCTGCCCGAACAGGTGGCCGACCGGACGCGCGACCAGATCGGAGCCGGCGCCTTCCTCGCGCATCGCGATCTCGGCGACGATGCCGATGCCCAGGCCAAGGCGGACGTAGGTCTTGATGACATCGGCATCGATCGCCTCGAGGACGATGTTCGGCACCAGCTTTCGGGTCGCGAACGCGGCGTCGATGCGCTTCCTGCCCGAGAACGACGGGTGGTACGAGATCAGCGGCAGCGGCGCCAGGTCCTCGATCGAGACCCGGTCGAGCTGCGAGAGCGGATGGCCCGCCGGCAAGACCAGCACGTGCTGCCAGGCGTAGCAGGGCAGGGTGACGAGGTCGGCGTAGTCGTCGAGCGATTCGGTCGCGAGGCCGAAGTCGGCGACCTCCTCGTAGACCATCTTGGCGACCTGCTCGGGCGTTCCCTGGTGCAGGCTGATGTTGACCTTGGGGAAGCGCTTCCTCATCTGCGCGATCGGCACCGGCAGGAAGTAGCGCGCCTGGCTGTGCGTCGTCGCGATCGAGAGCGTGCCGGCGTCCTGCTTCGAGAACTCCTCGCCGATCCGCTTCAGGTTGCCGACCTCGCGCATGATCACCTCGATCGCCTTCAGCACCTCGCGGCCGGGCTCGGTGACGCGGCGCAGGCGCTTGCCGTGGCGCGCGAAGATGTCGACGCCGAGCTCGGCCTCGAGCTCGAGGATCGCCTTCGAGACGCCCGGCTGCGACGTGAACAGCGCCTTCGCGGTCTCGGTCAGGTTCAACTCGCGGCGGACCGCTTCCTGGACGAACCGGAACTGGTGGAGGTTCATGCTTCAGGCGTGCGAGCGATCGATCGGCGCGATTGTTGCATCGGCGCCGTTCAACGCGGCGCTCGTTGCGCGGATGTGCAAAGACGCAGCGCCGCCTGCGCCATCGCTTCGATGACCGTGTCGACTTCTCCGATCGCCGCGCGCAGTCGCCATTGCACCTGCGAGTGCTGTGCGCGCAACTTGTCGAGCAGCACGGGCAGGTCCTTGCGCACGTGGCCGCCGGCACCGAGAAAAAGCGGCACGACGTCGACCTCGTCGCAACCGGTCGCCGCGAGCCGGTCGCCTGCCTCGACGAGCGTCGGCGCCATGAACTCGAGATAGGCGAGCTCGACCGCGAGATCCGGAGCACTCCTTCGCACGCGCGCGGCGACGTCCTCGAACGGCTCGGCCCAGCGCGGGTCGCGCGCGCCGTGAGCGAACAGCAGCAGGCCCGCCTTCACCGGTAGCGCACCAGCCAGCTGAACGCCGCGAACGACATCAGCATGTAGAACGCGCTCGGCGCCGCCGCGACGATCCACGGCGTCCAGTTGCGCAGCAGGCCCAGATGGCCGGCGACGTTGTTCAACAGCACGAAGCTGATCCCGAGCATGATGCCGCCGAAGACCTTCAGGCTGATCCCGCCGGCGCGTGCGCTCAGGTACGCGAACGGCAGCGCCAGCCCGATCATCACGAGACACGCGAACGGATAGAACGCGCGCTTCCAGAACTGGATCTGCTGGCTCTGCGCGGCCTGCTCGTTGTCGGCGAGATGACCGATGTAGCGATAGAGATCGAGCGTCGACATCGTGCTGACCGGCAACACCGCGGCGGCGACGACGGCCGCCGACAGCGTGCTCGGCCAGACGAATTCGGCGAGCCGCTCCTCGGACGCGCTCGCGCCACCGGCGGCCCAGTGCGTGATGCGCACGTCCTTCAGCGTCCAGGCCGAATCGCGGCCCACCGTGGCGCCGACCGCGCCGATCCGGCGCAGCAGGCGCCCGTCCGCATCGAATTCGAAGATCCGCACATCGTGCAGCTGCGAGCCGCCTTCGGCCGAGCCGATGTTGACCGAATAGCTGCGTTCGCCGTCCTTCGTCACCGCGTGGTCCTTGATCCAGGCGCCCGAGCGGCCGACCCGGATCGCGCCCTTGCGCATCGCCTGCAGCTCGCTCGCGAAACGCTCGCTCTGCGGTGCGACGTAGTCGCCGACCGCGTAGGTCAGCAGCGCGAACATCAGCCCGAGGCTCGTCAGCAGGCCGAGCGCACGCCAGGGGCCGAGGCCGCCGGTGCGAAGGATCGTGTACTGCGAGGTCTGGGCCAGCCGGGCGAGTGCGTAGATCGCGCCGATCAGCACCGCGATCGGCACCAGCTCGTAGAAGTGCCCGGGCACCAGCAGCAGCGAATACGCGGCCGCGTTCAGCACCGTGTATCCGCGCGTGCCGACGTTGCCCAGCTCGTCGACGAAGTCGATGAAAAAGAACAGCGACAGGAACGCGAGCGCGACGAACGCCACCGCCGAAACGATGTCGGCGTAGAAGAGGCGCCGGACGGTGCGCATCCGCGCCTAGGCGCCGGCCACGGCCGGGCGCGAGGGCCAGCCGATGCGGCTGTTCGCATGTTCGCGCCACCACAGCAGCGCGAGCGCGAGCGCGAACGCACCGCCGTGGGCATAGGCGAGGGCGCTGCCCATGCCGACCTTCGCGCCGGAAACCCAGGCCTGAGTCAGATTGATGACGTTGTAGTAGACGACGAAGCTCAGCAGTGCGAACAGCAGATTCCAGTTGCTCGCGTGGCGCGGGTTCGACGCCGACAGGCCGATGCCGAGCAGCACCAGGTTCGCGCCGCCGATCAGCAAGCCGAGGCGCCAGACCAGCTCGCCCTGGTTCGGCGGCGTCGGCGTGCGCAGGAGGTCCAGGGTCGCGCGCGCCTTCGGCGGAAGATCGGCAGCGCTCGACAGGATGCGGTCGCCGGCCTGCACGCGGTAGCTCTCGAAACGCGACAGCCCCTTCTCGCCGGTCACCGAATTCTGCTCGTTGCGCTGGCCGCGATTGAGAACGAGGAAGCGTTGATCGCCGTCGACCTCGATCCGTCCGCTGCGCGCCGACGTGACCGACTCCGACGTCGTTTCGGTCGAGACGATGAAGACGTTGCGCCCGGTGCTGCCGTCTTCCGAATTGCGCTCGATGAAGAACACGCGCCGGCCGTCGTTCGAGGTCTGGAACTGGCCCGGCGCGACGCGCGACAGGTCGGAGCGGCGTTCGAAGCGGTCCTTCATCTCGGCGCCGCGTTCGTTCTCCCACGGCCAGATGATCAGCGCCAGCAGCGCGACGATGACGAGCACAGGCGCACTGATCGCAAGCACCGGTCGGACGAAGCGCGTCAGGCCGACGCCGCTGGAGAACCAGATCGCCATTTCGCTGTCGCGATACATCCGTCCGAGCGTCGCGACGACCGCGATGAACAGCGACAGCGACAGGATCAGCGGCAGGTAGCCGAGCGCGACATAGCCGAGCAGCAGCGCGACGTCCTGCGGCGCGATCCGGCCCAGCGCGGCCTGGCCCAGAGTGCGGATCAGCATGATCGTCAGCACCACCGTCATGATGACGACCAGCGTCGCGCCGAAGTTGCGCGCCAGCTCTCGACGCAAAGTGGAATCGAATAACATCGCCGGCTTGTCTACAGGACTGACGATTATGGACTTTCGACACCAGATCGCGACGCCCGGCGCACTCGCTGCAGTGAACGTCGATGCGCTCGTGATCGTCGTGACCGGTGAGGCGATCGATGCCGCGCTCGACCCCGTGCTTGCCGCGTTGCTCGACGATGCGGTGAAGCACGGCGACCTGAAGCTGAAGAAGGGCAAGGCGCTCTATGTTCATCGACCGGCCGGCGTGCGCGCCGCGCGAATCGTGTTCGCGGTCGCACAGGACGCGTCGCCGAAGGCGCTGAAAGCCGCCGCCGCGCAGGCGATCGGAATGGTCAAGGCAAGCGGCGCGCGCCATCTCGGCATCGGCCTGGCCGGAATCGTCGGGCTCGACGCGGCAGTGGCCGAAGCGCTCGTCGCGTGCGCGAGCGAGGCCGTCTACACCTATCGCGAAACCAAGCCGAGCGCGACGCCGGCGCCGGCGCTGAAGGTCGTCACTCTGCTGTGCGCGAAGGCCGATGCGAAGGCGGTGCAGCAAGGCATCAAGCGCGGTCAGGCGATCGCGGCCGGCGTCGCGCTGGCGCGCGAGTTCGCGAACCGTCCGGCCAACCACTGCACGCCGAGCGTTCTCGCGGCGCAGGCGAAGAAACTCGGCAAGGAATTCGATCTGAAGGTCGACGTGCTCGATCGCAAGGCGGTCGAGAAGATCGGCATGGGCTCGTTCCTCGCGGTCGCGCAAGGGTCCGACGAACCGCTGCGCTTCATCGTCGCCCGCTACGACGGCGCGGCGAAAGGGCAGGCGCCGGTCGTGCTGGTCGGCAAGGGCATCACATTCGACACCGGCGGGATCTCGATCAAGCCGGCGGCCGACATGGACGAGATGAAGTTCGACATGGGCGGCGCGGCGAGCGTGCTCGGCACGCTGCGCGCGATTGCCGAGCTGAAGCCGGCGCTGAACCTCGTCTGCCTGATTCCGGCGTGCGAAAACATGCCGAGCGGTCGCGCGGTCAAGCCGGGCGATGTCGTCACGAGCCTGTCGGGGCAGACGATCGAGATCCTGAACACCGATGCCGAAGGCCGCCTGATCCTCTGCGATGCGCTGACTTATGCGGAGCGCTTCAAGCCTGCCGTCGTCGTCGACATCGCGACCTTGACCGGCGCCTGCGTCGTCGCGCTGGGCCATCATCATTCGGGCTTGTTCACCGCCGACGATCGCGTCGCCGAGCAGATGCTCGACGCGAGCCGCAGCGCACTCGATCCGTGCTGGCGCATGCCGCTCGACGAGGAGTACGACGACGCGCTGAAGAGCAATTTCGCCGACATGGGCAACGTCGGCGGGCGCGCCGGCGGCGCGATCACCGCGGCGATGTTCCTGCGCCGCTACACCGCGAAGTATCCGTGGGCGCATCTCGACATCGCCGGCACCGCCTGGAAATCCGGCGCCGCGAAGGGCGCGACCGGCCGGCCGGTCGGACTGCTGACTCATTTCGTTCTCGCCCAGGCCGCGTGAATGGCGCGATTGCGCGATGACCGAGATCACGTTCCACTTCAACGTGCCGGACCGGACCGCCTACGCCTGCCGGCTGCTGCGCAAGGCGACGCGGCGCGGCGCGCGGGTCGTCGTGACCGGTGCACCGGAGATGCTGGGCCGCCTCGATCGCGAGCTGTGGGAATTCGACCCGGTCGAATTCATTCCGCACCTGTGGCTGCACGCCGATGCGGCGCTTGACGAGCGCCGGCGCGCGACGCCGGTGTGGCTTGCCGAGGATCCGTCGAACGCGCCGGAGCACGACGTGCTGGTCAACCTCGGCGAGTGCGCGCCCTCCGGCTTCGAGAGCTATGCTCGTCTGATCGAGATCGTCTCCAGCGCAGAGGAGGATCGGACCGCCGCGCGGATGCGCTGGAAGCACTACGCGAACCGCGGCTATCCGATTGCGCGCCACGAGGTCGCCGAATGACAGCTGAGCGCCCCGGTCCGCCTCGCGATGTGCCGACGCTGACCGAGGTCGTCAGCTGGCCCGAAGCCGGGCAGCAGGCGGCAGTCGGCATGGTGCCGGAGCCGACCGGGCCGCCGGTGCAGGATGCGCCTGGAGTGCCCGTTCCCGAACGCGAGCCGCCACTCGATCCGCAGCCGCCGCCCGAACGCGAGCCGCCGGGCGAACCGGTGCCGGTGCGCGAGCCGCCGGCGTTGCCCGAAGGCGAGCCGGTGCCGCCGCCGATTCAAGCAAGCGCGGCAGTGACACCTGCTCCGGTCGGAGCCGCAACTCCGCCGGACGGTCCGCCGATCGACGAAGAGCAGCTGACGGAGGACATCCTGCGCCGGCTGCAGAGTCGCGTCGACCTCGACCTCGAGATGCGACTGCGCGATCTCCTCGCGCCGATCCTGAACCGGGCGACCGACGCGCTGGTTCGCGATGCCAGCGCTGAGCTGTCGTGTTCGCTGCGCGATCTGGTCGCGCGCTCGGTGGCTCAGGAATTGCTCCGTCAACGCACGCGCTGACGGGCCGTTGAGTGGTGAGCCCCGATGGATGCGGCTGGTCTTTTCGGGTATCGTGGCGCGCCTTGACAGGCGGAGCATCCGCCTGACTCTATTTCAACCGGAGGTATTTGCATGCAAATCAAATTCAATCTGATCGCCGCTGCCGCGGCGTTCGCTTTCGCCGGCATCGCATCGGCACAGGACATGGTCGTCAAGATCGGCCACGTCGCTCCCACGAGCGGAGGCATCGCGCACCTCGGCAAGGACAACGAGAACGGCGCCCGGATGGCGATCGACGAGCTGAACGCGAAGGGCGTGATGATCGGCGGCAAGAAGGCGAAGTTCGAGCTCGTCGCCGAAGACGATGCCGGTGATCCCAAGCAGGGCACCGCGGTCGCGAACAAGCTGGTCGACGCGAAGGTCAACGGCGTGATCGGACACCTGAACTCCGGCACCTCGATTCCGGCCTCGAAGGTCTACAGCGATGCCGGCATCCCGCAGATCTCGCCGTCGGCGACGAATCCGAAGTACACGCGCCAGGGCTTCAAGACGACGTTCCGCGTCGTCGCCGATGACGTGCACCTCGGCGGCACGCTCGGCCGCTATGCGGTCAAGGAACTGAAAGGCAAGTCGATCGTGACGATCGACGACCGCACCGCTTACGGGCAAGGCGTCGCCGAGGAATTCTCGAAGGCCGTCAAGGCCTCGGGCGGCGCGATCGCCGACACCCAGTTCACGACCGACAAGGCAACCGACTTCACCGCCATCCTGACCGCCGTCAAGGCCAAGAAGCCCGACGTCGTGTTCTTCGGCGGCATGGACGCCGTGGCCGG
>JBDTXV010000023.1:0-12539 GCA_040006015.1 Caldimonas sp. | reverse complement strand
TCGATCAGCTCGTTCGGCTGCCCGGCGCCGCCGAAGCCGCCGATCATCACGGTCGCGCCGTCGCGCACCCCGTCGAGCGCGGCCGCAGTCGTCGAAACCAGCTTGTCGATCATCGGCGTCCTCCTAGTCACGCGCGACTATTCTGGTCCATCCTGCAGCCGGTCCGCGCCATGCCTCAGCCGGGCCGCGTGCCGTCGAACGCGCGCTGCAGCAGCCCGCGGATCGCGCCGCGCTCGAGCGGCCGCGGGTTCGGATACGGGCTCTGCACCGCGAGGTCGGCCGCGCGATCGAGGCCGTCGGCGGGCATTCCGATCGCGCTCAATGCGGTCGGCGCGCCGTGCGTTAGCGCGAGGTCGAAGAGCGCGGCGGCGGCGCGCAGATCGGGCTGCACGGTGCGGCTCGCGCCGGCCGCCGCGGCGCCTGCATCGATGCCGAGTGCGCGCGCGATCCGGCGCATCGCTTCGGGCGCGTCGGCGGCGTTGTAGGCGAGCGCATGTGGCAGCACGACCGTGTGGACCTCGGCGTGCGGCAGCCCGAACGTGCCGCCGAGCGTGTGGCAGAGCTTGTGATGCAGCCCCATCGAGGCCTGGCCGAGGACGGTGCCGCAGAGCCACGCGGCGACCTGCAAGTCGCCCCGCGCATCGAGATCGCGCGGGTTCGCGGCGAGGCGCGGCAGCGACGTGGCGGCGACGCGGATGCCTTCCTCGGCCATCAGCGAAAGGACCGGATTGCCGTCGTGCGCGTACAGGCCCTCGGCGGCGTGCGCGATCGCATTCAGCGCGCTGGTCACGGTGATCCCGAGCGGCAGGCTCGTCGTCAGCTCGGCGTCGTAGATCACCGTCTTCGGCAGCACGCGCGCATCGCGCCCGGTCTTCTTGACGCCGGCTTCGGTGAGGCCGTAGATCGACGTCATTTCGCTGCCGGCATAGGTCGTCGGAATCGCGAGGATCGGGAACCCGGTGCCGGACTCGAGCGCGACGTCGAGCGCGATCGCCTTGCCGAGCCCGACCGTCGAGCCGCCGCCGATCGCGACCGCGCAGTCGGCGCCGAGCCGGCGCGCCTCGGCGCGCGCGGCGCGCGCGGTCTCGATCGGCACATGCATCTGCGCGTGCGCGTAGATCCCGGCGGCGCGCTCGCCGAGCTGCGCGGCGATGCGCCGGGCCGAGTCGGCCTGACCGGGCGTCGACAGCACCAGCGCGCGGTGCGCGCCGAGCAGCTCGATCTCGCGGCCGAGGAACTGCAGCGCGCCGGCGCCGAAGATGACGCGCGCGGCCGGTGACGTGTAGACGAACGGGGCCATCTCGATCCTGTCGTTGCGGTGCGCCGCGAGCCCGAGTCTAGAGCCGGGCCCCGGTCGGACCGCGAGCGGTGGATCGGCCCACAATCGACGGATCGGTTCAGAAGAAGGGGAGTGCGATGCGTCGTCGATCAATCCTTGGCGCGGCCGCGGCTGCCGTCGCGGCGCTGCCGTTCGCCGCGGCGGCGCAGGACGCCGCGAAGAAGACACGCGTCGTGGTCCAGGTCAGCGAGGCCGATCCGGCGCGCTGGAACCTGGTCCTGAACAACGTTCGCAACCTGCAGGAGGACCTCGGCGCCGCGAACGTGCAGATCGAGGTCGTCGCCTACGGTCCCGGCATCGGCATGCTGAAGCTCGATTCGGTCGCCAACTCGCGCGTCTCCGATGCGTTGCGCGCCGGCGTGCAGGTCGCGGCCTGCGAGAACACGATGCGCAACATGAAGCTCGATCGCACCGACATGCATCCGAACGTCGGCTACGTGCCGGCCGGCGTCGTCGAGATCGTCAAGCGCCAGCAGGAAGGCTGGGCCTATCTGCGGCCCTGAGGGTCGCGGGTTGCCGCCGGGCTCGATCGCGTGCCGCTCGCGCCGCGCGCGGCCGCGGTGAAGGGCGTCGTTGCGCGGTTGCTGGTGCCGGCCGGCGCCGACCCGGCCGTGCTGCGGCTCCTCGTCGCGCGCGCGCTGCGCGGCTTCGCCGACGGCTTCGTCGCGGTGCTGCTGCCGGCGCATCTGCTTGGGCTCGGCTACGGCCAGCTCGAGGTCGGCCTGCTCAGCACCGCGACGCTGGCCGGCTCGGCGCTCGCGACCCTTGCGCTCGGTGCGCTGGGCCACCTCTGGTCGGCGCCGCGGCTGCTGCGTGCGGCCGCGCTGCTGATGGCCGCGACCGGCGCCGCGTTCGCCGGCTTCGCATCGTTCGGGCCGCTGCTCGTCGTCGCGTTCGTCGGCACGCTGAATCCGAGCTCGGGCGACGTCAGCGTGTTCCTGCCGCTCGAGCATGCGCGCCTCGCCGGCGCCGCGAGCGGGCATGCGCGGACCGCGCTCTTTGCCCGCTATTCGCTCGCCGGCGCGCTCAGTGGCGCGGTCGGCGCGCTCGCCGCGGCGGTGCCGGCGTGGCTCGCCGCGCGCGCCGGTGTCGCGCTCGCGAGCGGGCTGCGCTGGATGTTCGCGCTCTACGGCCTGATCGGGCTCGTCGTCTGGTGGCTGTATCGGAGCTTGCCGGTCGCCGCGGCGGATGCCGCCGCGGCGGCGCCGGCCGCGCTCGATCCGTCGCGCGCGATCGTGGTCCGGCTCGCTGCGCTGTTCAGCATCGACGCGTTCGCCGGCGGGCTCGTCGTCAATTCGCTGCTCGCGCTGTGGCTGTTCGATCGCTTCGGGCTCTCGCTCGCCCAGGCCGGCGCCTTCTTCTTCGCGACCGGCCTTCTCACCGCAGCCTCGCAGCTCGCCGCACCGGCGGTCGCGCGCCGGATCGGCCTGCTGAACACGATGGTGTTCACGCACATCCCGGCCAATCTGTGCCTGGCCGGTGCGGCGCTGGCGCCGAGCCTGCCGCTTGCGTTCGGCCTTCTATTCGTCCGCAGCGCGCTGTCGCAGATGGACGTGCCGACGCGGACCGCGTTCGTGATGGCCGTCGTGACGCCGGCCGAGCGCACCGCGGCGGCGAGCTTCACCGCGGTGCCGAGGAGCCTCGCGTCGGCCGCGTCGCCGACCCTGGCCGGCGCTTGGATGGCGGCCGGCTGGCTCGCCGCGCCGCTCGTCGTCTGCGCGGCGCTGAAGATCGGCTACGACCTCGCGCTGCTGTTCGCGTTTCGGCGTGTGCGGCTGCCGGACGCCGACTGATTCGTGCACCAAGGCCGGCGCGGACCGGCGCGGATCCGCCGGCGGCGAAATGGCTTCAAGTCGGCGCCGGCGGCGTCGATAAAACCCCACGCGTGGGTGCCGGTTGCCTGCGCCACCGGGCATGAGAACAGCCATTACCCCTTTGCACCTGATCGACGTGGACGCCTTGTGCGTCGGGATGTTCGTGCATCTCGACGTCGGCTGGATGGCGCATCCGTTCCCGTTGAACAGCTTCAAGATCACGTCGCCGCAGCAGGTCGCGACGATCCGCGGCCTCGGCCTGACGAGCGTGCACTGGTGCCCGCAGCAGAGCGACGACTTCGAGCAGCGAGGCGCCGCGGTGGACTCCGTCGACCGCGACGGCGGCGACGGTTGCGAGGCCGGCGAGGCTGACGAAGACCGAGAAGTTTGCGAAGACCGCGAGGATCACCACGATCCTGCCGCCGTCGTCGCCTCGCACGCGGCCGCAGCCGGCGCCGCTGCAGTCGCGGGAACCCCCGGGGCGATCGCGCAGCGCCGCCTGCTGCGCAGCCAGCGCGCCGCGGCGCGCCTCTGCGAACGCGAGTTCAACGAGGCGGCGCGGGTCTGCGGACGCGTCGCCGAGATCGCGTCGACGCATCCGGAACAGGCCCGCAACGAAGCCGAGACACTGACGCGCACGCTCGCCGCGAAGATGCTCGGCGCCGAGGACCTCTGCATCCGCCTGCTGACCGACGCGGCCGGCGACAAGGCGTCGACGCATGCGATCAACGTCGCGATGATCTCGCTGCTGATGGGACGGGCCTTCGGTTTCGACGCCGACGACCTCGTCGACCTCGGCCTCGGCGCGCTGCTCCACGACATCGGCAACATCGAGCTGCCGCACGGCCTGCGCCGCCACGACGAGACGTTCACGCCGGCCGAGAAGCGCTATTACGAGACCCATGTCGCGCACGGCCTGGTGCTGGCGCGGCGCATGGGCCTGAGCACGGGCGCGACTCTGGTTCTCGCGCAGCACCACGAGCATGCCGACGGCAGCGGCTTCCCGCTGAAGCTCAACACCGACCGGATGACGATCGGCGCGCGCATCGTCGCGCTCGTCGACCGCTACGACAGTCTCTGCAATCCGGCCGCGGCCGCGAAGGCGCTGACGCCGCACGAGGCGCTGTCGCTGCTGTTCACGCAGGGCAACGCGAAGTACGACACGTCGATCCTCAGCAGCTTCATCCGGATGATGGGCGTCTACCCGCCCGGCTCGACGGTGCAGCTGACCGACGACCGCTATGCGATGGTCGTCGGGGTCAGCTCGACGCGGCCGCTGAAGCCGATGGTGCTGGTCCACGACCCGCGCGTGGCGCGCGACGATGCGCTGCTGCTCGATCTCGAAGGTGCCGGCAGCGTTGGCATCCGGCGCAGCATCCGCATCGCGCATCTGCCGACCGCGGCTCACGAGTACCTCGCGCCGAGCCCGCGCGTCGCCTATTTCTTCGAGACCGCCGGCGCGGCCGCCGAGGCCGTCGAGGCGGGCTGACCAGGCCGTCGAGCCGAGCCGACGGGACCTGCCGGCTCGAGCCGGACGACGCGCGCCTCGTCTATCCTTAGTACAGTTTCATTCCGGGAGGTGATCGGAAAGATGTCTGTCATGGACGCGCTGCTCGAGCGGAAACTGGAATCCCTGTCGCTGCCGTTGGCGCTGCTGCTGCCCGGGGGCCAGCGGATCGGCCCTCACGATGCCGCGGTGACCTTGAGGCTGCGCGATCTCGGTTCGCTCGCGTCGATCGCATCGGGGCAGATCGGCAAGATCGGGCAGGACTACGTCGAGGGCCGTCTCGATTTCGACGGCAGCATCCGCGACCTGTTCGCGATCGCGTGGCAACTGATCGGCGACGACCCGACGCGCGGCGAGAATCCGGCGCCGCTCGAATGGTGGCGCCATTTCGCCCACAGCGCGCGCTCGCGTGCGCGCCACGGCCTGCGTTCCGATGCGCGCCAGATCGAGTTCCACTACGACGTCTCGGACGATTTCTATGCCCTCTGGCTCGATCCGCTGCGCCTCTATTCATGCGCCTATTTCGGCGCGCCGGGGCTGACGCTGGCGCAGGCGCAGCAGGCCAAGCTCGATCACATCTGCAAGAAGATGATGCTGCGCCGCGGCGAGCGCTTCCTCGACATCGGCGCCGGCTGGGGCGGCCTGCTGCTCTGGGCGGTCGAGAACTACGGCGTGCGTGCGCACGGCATCACCTTGAGCCGGAACCAGCACGCCTACGTGAACCGGCTGATCGACGAGCGCGGGCACCGCGGCCGCATGTCGATGGACCTGCTCGACTACCGCGAACTGCCCGACACCGAGCCGTACGACAAGATCGCGTCGGTCGGGATGTTCGAGCACGTCGGGCGCGCCTACCTGCCGACCTACTTCGCGAAGATCCGGCGCCTGCTGAAGCCGGGCGGGCTGCTGATGAACCACGGCATCACCGCCGGCGGCACCCGCAACCACCAGCTCGGCGCCGGTCTCGGCGATTTCATCGAGCGCTACATCTTTCCGGGCGGCGAGCTGATGCACGTCTCGACGGTGCTGCGCACGATGGGCGAGGCAAGCCTCGAGCCGCTCGATCTCGAGAACCTGCGGCCGCACTATGCGAAGACGCTGTGGGCCTGGAGCGATGCGCTCGAGGCGCGGCTCGAGCAGGCCCGCAAGGTCACGCGCGAAAGCGTTGTCCGCGCGTACCGGCTCTATCTCGCCGGCAGCGCGATGTGCTTCGAGCACGGCTGGCTCTCGCTGTCGCAGATGCTCGCGTCGCGCCCGACCGGCGATGTCGCCGACGGCCCGATACGAGGGGCACAATCGCAGTTCCCCTTCAACCGCGGCTACATGTACGCGAAGAGCTGAGCGAATGATCTACAAATTCAAGAGCAAGGCCGCCGGCGATCTGATCATGATGGGCCCGGCCGGCGACGCGGTGCTGCGCATCATCGGCCGCGAGCCGGCCGCACATGGAATCATCGAGGCGGCGGCGTTGCCGGCCGCGATCGCGGCGATCGAGCAGGCGGTCGCCGCCGACGAAGGCGGGCGCAAGGGCGCCGATACCGATCCGGTCGACGAAGCCGGAGGTGCCGGCGGCCGGGTCAGCCTGCGCCAGCGGGTCTGGCCGCTGCTCGAGACGATGCGGCGCTCGCAGCGCGAAGGCGCCGACATCGTCTGGGGCGTGTGACCTCCCACTTTCCTGAACAGGAGCCGAACGCGATGAAGCTTTGGAGCGAAAGCTGGGCCAACGGCGAAGCGATCCCGACGCGTTACGCCGCCGGCAAGCCCGACGGCAACGGCGGCGCGACCTTCGCCGACAACCTGAACCCGCATCTGGCGTGGAGCGAGGTTCCGGCCGGCACGCAGTCGTTCGCGCTGATCTGCCACGACTTCGACGTGCCGAGCCGCGGCGACGACGTCAACAAGAGCGACCGCGAGGTGCCTGCCGACCTGCCGCGGACGGACTTCTTCCATTGGGTGCTGGTCGACGTGCCGGCGACGCAGCAGCACATCGCCGAGGGCGCGTTCAGCCGCGGCTTCAGCGCGCGCGGCAAGCCCGGTCCGGCGGTCGCGGTGCCGGGCTTCGAGGCGGCGCGGCACGGCCTGAACGACTACACCGGCTGGTTCGCCGCGAATCCGGAGATGGCCGGCGACTACTTCGGCTACGACGGACCGTTCCCGCCGTTCAACGATTCGCTGATTCATCACTACGTGTTCACGGTCTATGCGCTGCGGATCGCGCGCGCGCCGCTCGACGGCAAGTTCGGCGGCGCCGAGGCGCGGCGCGCGATCCACGATCACGTGCTGGCCGAAGCGACCCATTCGGGCACCTACACGCTGAACCGGCGGCTGCTTGGCTGAGGCGCTCGCCGCCGATGCGGATGCCGGACAGGCGACGCGGATCATCGCGATCCGCCACGGCGAGACCGCATGGAACGTCGCGATGCGGATGCAGGGCCAGCTCGATGTCGAGCTGAACGAAGTCGGCCGCTGGCAGGCCGAGCGGGTCGCCGCGGCGCTCGACGACGAGCCACTCGACGCGATCTATTCGAGCGACTTGCTGCGCGCGACGCAGACCGCGGACGCTCTCGCGCGCGGCCGCGCGCGAGCGGTCGTCACCGACCGCGGGCTGCGCGAGCGCTGCTTCGGCGTCTTCGAGGGCCACACCTTCGACGAGGTCGCGGCGCGCTGGCCCGACGCGAGCCGGCGCTGGCGCCGGCGCGAGCCCGACTTCGCACCGGAAGGCGCCGAGTCGCTGCGCGAGTTCGCGGCGCGCTGCGTCGGCACGACGCTGCGCCTCGCGGCCGCACACCCGGGGCAGACGATCGCCGTCGTCGCGCACGGCGGCGTGATGGATTGCCTCTATCGCGCGGCGACGCACATCGAGCTGCAGGCACCGCGTTCCTGGCTGCTCGGCAACGCCGGCATCAACCGGCTGCTGCACACGGCCCAGGGTCTGTGCCTGGTCGGCTGGAGCGACACCGCGCATCTCGACGAAGTGCCGCTCGACGAAGCCGACGAGGGCGAAGTCCGCCCGGTACGCGCCGACCGCATGGGCTACGCGGCCTGACGCCGCGGTCGAACATGCCGCCGAACGCCTGCCGGACTCCTGCGCGATGACGGCTGCGCTCGCGCTGCCGGGCCAGCCGGTCGCCTTGGTCGACACGCCGGCGCTCGTGATCGACCTCGACGCGATGGAGCGCAACCTCGAGCGGATGGCCGGGTTCGCGCGCGCGCACGGGATGCGGCTGCGCCCGCATGCGAAGACGCACAAGTGCGCGGCGATCGCGAAGTTGCAGATCGAGCGCGGCGCGGTCGGCGTCTGCGTGCAGAAGGTCGCCGAGGCCGAAGCGCTCGCCGCGTGCGGTGTACCCGACATCTACATCAGCAACGAGGTCGTCGATCCGGCGAAGCTGCAGCGCGTAGCCGAGCTCGCGCGTACGCTGCGGCTCGCGATCGCGGTCGATTCGGCGCTCGGCGTCGAGCGCCTTGCCGTCGCGCTGAAGGCCGCGGGAAGCAGCGTCGCGGTCTTCGTCGAGATCGACGTCGGCCACGGCCGCTGCGGCGTCGCGCCGGTCGCGGCCGGCGCGCTCGCGCATCAGGTGGTCTCGAACGGTCTGGCGTTCGCCGGGCTGCAGGCGTATCACGGGCGCGCGCAGCATCTGCGCGGCGCCGCCGAGCGTGAAGCGGCGATCCGCCATGCGGTGCGGCTCGCGCGCGCCGCGCAGGCGAGCATCTCGGCCGCCGGGATCGACTGTCCCCTCGTCACCGGCGCCGGCACCGGCACCTTCGTCCACGAGGCCGCGTCGGGGCTGTACGGCGAGCTGCAGGCCGGCAGCTACCTGTTCATGGATCGCGACTACGCCGACAACGAGGCGGCGTCGGCGGCGCCGCGCTTCGAGCATGCGCTGTTCGTGAAGAGCCAGGTGATGAGCCGCGGCTATGCGCATGCGGTGGTCGACGCCGGGCATAAGTCGCACGCGGTCGATTCGGGCCTGCCGCGCGTCTGGCAGCGCGATCTCGAGTTCGTCAACGGCGGCGACGAGCACGGCATCCTGCGGCCGCACGCCGATCCGAAGGCGCTGCCGGATCTCGGCGAGACGGTCTGGCTGGTGCCGGGCCACTGCGACCCGACCGTGAACCTGCACGACCGCTATGTCGCCGTCCGCGGCGGCCTGCAGCAGGGACGCGTCGAAGCGGTCTGGACGATCGACGCGCGCGGCTGCCTGAGCTGACGACGCGGCGGTGCGGCGCAGAGCCGCAGCTCGCGCCGACCGAAGAGATGAGGGCGGCGTCGTTGCGCAGCGCTTCCGTCACGGCCGTGCGCTAGGGCAAGTCCCGTGAGGGCTTACCCGTAGCGCGGCTCTTTCGGCGGCCGCTGCAGACGGTCGACTCCTTAGACTGCGCGTCCGGCCGATTGAAGGTCGTTCAGCCAACTGAATGCCCGCCGCGCCGTTTCCGATGCATGCCCGATCCCACTCCGCCGTTCCGGCCAGCCTCCCGATTCCGGCGGGCCGCGGCGTTCGCGCGACGCCGCTGGTGCCGGCGGTCTCGAGGGCGCTGACCTTGCTCGAGCGCCTCGCCGGTGCGCGCGAGCCGATGAGCCTGGCCCGCCTCGCGACCGATCTGGCGCTGCCGAAGAGCAGCGTCCACGGCCTCTGCAGCACGCTGGTCTCGTTCGGCTATCTGCGCCGCCAGTCCGACGGCGCGTTCATGATCGGCCCGCGCGTGATGGGTCTGGCCGAGGCGTTCGTCTCCGGCACCGACGTGGCGCAGGAATTCAATGCGCTGTGGGCCGACAGCGGCTCGACGCTCGACGAGACGGTCGTGCTGTCGGTGCTGAGCGGCGGCGACGCGCTCTATGTCGGCGTGCGCAACAGCGCGCGTCCGCTGGGCCTCGCGTTCAACGTCGGCATGCGGCTCCCGGCTTACCTGACGGGCAGCGGCAAGGCGATGCTGGCCCAGCGTCCTGCCGAAGACGTGCGTCGCCTCTATGCCGCGGGGCTGCAGATACGGTTGACGCGCAAGGGCCCGCGCGACGTGGAGGCGCTGCTGAAGGAACTGGCGCTGACGCGGCGGCGCGGCTACAGCGTCGACGACGAAGCGGTGCGCGAGGGCGTGTGCTCGTTCGGCGCGCCGGTCTTCGATGCTTCCGGCGCCGCGGTCGCCGGGGTTGCCGTGTGCATCAACAAGGCGCTCTTCGGTGCGGCGCGGCGCGAGCGCTATCGGCAACTGGCGCTCGACGTCGCGGGTTCGCTCTCGGAGCGGCTCGGCGCAGGCCACGCGGCGCCGGCGCCGAAGACGCGCCGACGAACCGCGAGAGGCGTCGCGTGAGCGCCGAATACATCCTCGAGACCCGCGAGCTCACGAAGGAGTTCAAGGGTTTCGTCGCCGTCAACAAGGTCGACTTGCGCGTGCGGCGCGGCACCATCCACGCGCTGATCGGGCCGAACGGTGCCGGCAAGACGACCTGCTTCAACCTGCTGACGAAGTTCCTGATTCCGACGAGCGGCAAGATCCTCTTCGACGGCACCGACATCACGGCCGAACAGCCGGCCGCGATCGCGCGACGCGGGGTGATCCGGTCGTTCCAGATTTCCGCGGTGTTCCCGCACGTCTCGGTGCTCGAGAACGTGCGCGTCGCGCTGCAGCGCCGGCTCGGCACGTCGTTTCACTTCTGGAAGGCCGAGCGGACCCTGCATTCGCTCGACGCGCGCGCGATGGAACTGCTGCGCCAGGTCGACCTCGAAGGCTACGCGGCGATTCCCGCGGTGGAGCTGAGCTACGGCCGCAAGCGCGCGCTCGAGATCGCGACGACGCTGGCGATGGACCCGAAGCTGATGCTGCTCGACGAGCCGACGCAAGGCATGGGGCTCGAGGACGTGGACCGCATCCGCCAGTTGATCAAGAAGGTGGCGTCGACCCGCACCGTGCTGATGGTCGAGCACAACATGAGCGTGGTCGCGAGCATCGCCGACACGATCACCGTGCTGCAGCGCGGCGCGACGCTCGCCGAGGGGCCTTACGAAGAGGTCTCGAAGAACCCGGCGGTCGTCGAGGCCTACATGGGCAGCGCGGACGCGGAGCTCGAAGGCGCGCACGGATGAGTGCGGCACCGTTCCTCGCAGTCAGCGGCCTGCAGGGCTGGTACGGCGAATCGCACGTGCTGCACGGCGTCGACTTCGATGTGAACGAAGGCGAGGTCGTCACGCTGCTCGGTCGCAACGGCGCAGGGCGCACCAGCGCGCTGCGCGCGATCATGGGCCTGATCGGAGCGCGCAAGGGTTCGATCAAGGTGCAGGGGGTCGAGACGATCGACATGCCGACGCACCGCATCGCCCGCCTCGGCCTGGGCTATTGCCCCGAGGAACGCGGCATCTTTGCGAGCCTCTCGGCCGAGGAGAACCTGGTGCTGCCGCCGGTGCTCGCGGCGGGCGGCATGACCGTCGCGCAGATCTACGAGATGTTTCCGAATCTGCGCGAGCGCGCCGCGACCAGCCAGGGCACGCGGCTGTCGGGCGGCGAGCAGCAGATGCTCGCTGTGGCGCGCATCCTGCGCACCGGCGCGAAGCTGTTGCTGCTCGACGAGATCTCCGAAGGGCTCGCGCCGGTGATCGTGCAGGGGCTGGCGACGATGATCCGGACGCTGCGCTCGAAGGGCTACACGATCGTGATGGTCGAACAGAACTTCCGCTTTGCCGCACCGCTGGCGGACCGGTTCTTCGTGATGGAGCACGGACGCGTCGTCCAGCAGTTCGCGCGCGCGGAACTGGCCGCGAACATGGCGATGCTGCACGAGTTCCTCGGTGTGTGATCTTCCCTTTTCTCAATGATGGAGTGACCCATGAAATTGAAAACTCTCGCGATCGCCAGCTCGATCGCCCTCGGCACCACGTTCGGCGCCACCGCTGCGCGAGCCGCAGCCAATGAAGTCGTCATCGGCGACATCGACGACCTGTCGGGCCTTTATGCCGACGTGATCGGACAGGGCGGCATCGAAGCCGTCAAGATGGCGATCGCCGATTTCGGCGGCAGCGTGCTCGGCAAGAAGATCGGATTCCTGACGACCGACCATCAGAACAAGCCCGACATCGGCGCGTCCAAGTTTCGCGAGTGGGCCGACCAGAACGGCGTCACGATGATCCTCGGCGGCTCCAACACCGGCGTCTCGCTCGCGATGGCGAAGGTCGCGGCGCAGAAGAAGGTGCCCTTCATCGCGATCGGAGCGGCCGGTGCCTCGCTGACGAACCAGGACTGCACTGCCTATACGGTGCACTACGCTTACGACACGAACGCGCTGGCCAACGGCACCGCCACCACGATGGTCAAGAACGGCGGCAAGTCCTGGTACTTCCTGACCGCCGACTACGCCTTCGGCACGCAGCTCCGCGACGCGGCGACCAAGGTCGTCCAGGCCAACGGCGGCAAGTCGCTCGGCGAAGTGCGCGTGCCGCTGTCGACGTCGGACTTCTCGTCGTTCCTGCTGCAGGCGCAGGGCTCCGGCGCCCAGGTCCTCGGCCTCGCGAATGCCGGCGGCGACTTCACGAACTCGCTGAAGGCCGCGCAGGAGTTCGGCATCAGCAAGACGATGAAGCCGGCCGCGCTGCTCGCGTTCATCTCCGATATCCACAGCCTCGGGCTGAAGACCGCGCAGGGCCTCTACCTGACGACCGGCTGGTACTGGGACCTGAATCCCGAGTCGAGGGTCTTTGCGAAGCGCTACTTCGACATCATGAAGAAGGAGCCGACGATGAACCAGGCGGCCTACTACTCGGCGACGATGCACTACCTGAAGGCGGTCAAGGCCGTCGGCTCGACCGACTCCGACAAGGTCATGGCCGAGATGAAGAAGACCAAGATCAACGACTTCTTCGCGAAGAACGGCTACATCCGCGCCGACGGC
>JBDTXV010000022.1:0-12623 GCA_040006015.1 Caldimonas sp. | reverse complement strand
AGCGGCTCCTCTCGCAGGGAGCGATTCCGAGCGGCATGACGCCGGCGGAATTCACTCGCTTCATCGCTGCCGAGACGAAGAAATGGACCGAGGTGGTGAAGGTGTCGGGAGCGAAGGTGGATTGACCGCCGCGGCGGCGCCGCGCCGACCCCGGCTCGACCTGGAATCGGCGCCGGTACTGCTCGCCGCGCTCGCGCTCTGGCTCGCCGCCACCGCGGGAATGCGCCCGCTGCTGCTGCCCGACGAAGGGCGCTACGCGTCGGTCGCATTCGAGATGTTGCACGGCGATGCGCTGGTACCGACGCTGAACGGACTGCCGTTCTTCCACAAGCCGCCGCTTTTCTACTGGCTCGACATCGCGGCGATGCACATCGTGGGCGTCAGCGCGTTCGCGGCGCGCTTCGGCTCGCTGGTCGGCGCATGGTTGATGGGCGCAGCCCTCTTTCTCGCGCTGCGGCGCTGGCACGGCGTGCGCCTCGCGCGGCTCGCACTCGGCGTGATCGCGACCTGCCCCTTCTACTTCCTCGCGTCTCAGTATGCGAACCACGACATGCTCGTCGCGGGGCTGATCACGGTCGCGGCGTTCGCGTTCGCGCGCGCGCTCGAGGACACGCCGAGGCCCGCGCTGCGCTGGCTCGTCGGTGCCTGGTCGGCGTGCGCGCTCGCGCTGCTCGCGAAGGGCCTGATCGGCGTCGTGCTGCCGGCGCTCGTCATCGGCCCGTGGCTCGTCGTGCAGCGGCGCTGGCGCGACGTGCCCGCGCTGCTGCATCCGCTCGCGCTGCTCGCTTTCGCGTTGATCGCCGGACCGTGGCTCTGGACGATGCAGAGCCGCTACCCGGGTTTCTTCGACTACTTCATCGTCGAACAGCACTTCCGCCGCTACGCGCAGTCGAACTTCAACAATGCCCATCCGTTCTGGTTCTTCCTCGCGGTGCTGCCGCTGCTGATGCTGCCGTGGACCGCGTCGCTCGCGCTGAATGCGCGTCGCGTCGCAAATGCGGACTCCCCGATGCTCGGTCTGCTGGTCTGGTGGCCGATCGCGATCGTCGGATTCTTTTCGCTGCCGAGCTCGAAGCTCGTCGGCTATGTGCTGCCGGCCGTTGCGCCATGCTGCGCGCTGGTCGCGCTCGGGCTCGTGGCGCGGCCGACGGGCGAGCGTCTGGTTCGCGCGCTGATGCTCGGCGCCGCGCTGCTCTGCGTCGGCATCGTCGCGATCCTTGCCTGGCAGTCACCGAACTCGCACCGGGCCGCGGCGCTCGCGCTCGGCGCGAAGATGGCACCCGGCGATACGGTCGCGATGGTCGACGAAGACTTCTACGATCTGCCGTTCTATGCGCGGCTCGCACGTCCGGCCCTCGTCGCGAGCGACTGGTCCGATCCGGAGATTCAGCACCGCGACAACTGGCGCAGGGAGCTGTTCGACGCGGCCCGCTTCGATCCCGCGAAAGGCCGTGAGGTGCTGTGGCCGATCGCGCGCCTGGGCCAGCTCGCATGCGGGTCGCACGCGGTCTGGTTCGTCGTCAAGCCGGGCGCCGGCGCGACGCTGCCGGCTCGCATCCCGGGCACGGCGCGCGCCTATGCCGATGCGCACACCGAACTCTGGCGCGCGCCGCCGCGCCCGTGTCCGTGAGCGGGCCGACGCCCGCGGACGCGCGCAGCTTGCCGCGCTTCTTCCGCTACGGCGTCGTCGGCGCGTTCGCGACCGCGGTGCATTACCTCGTGCTGGTGCTCTGCGTCGAAGCGATCGGCTGGCCAGCGTGGCTCGCCTCGGGCCTCGGCGCAGTGATCGGCGCCCAGGTCGCCTACCTCGGCAACCGCCGCTACACGTTCGCGCATCGCGGCGCGATCGGCGAGTCGTGGCTGAAGTTCCAGAGCACCGCGCTGTTCGCGGCGCTCCTAGGCATGGCGGTGGTCGCCGTGGGCGTGCGGATCGGGCTGCACTACGTGCTCGCGCAGATCGTCGCGACCGGGCTGAATCTGCTCGTGACCTCTGCGATCAATCGATCCTGGGCGTTTCGCACGCAGCGCTGATCGAGGCCGGCCTTGCCCAGGTCTCCGGGCGCGGGTTTCGGCCGGCGCTCGCGTTCGCCGGCACTTCCGATCGACGGCTCATGCCGGTGCGGCGCGCCATACCGGGCCGAGCTCGACGTGCGCTTCGGCCAGATCCGCGCCGAAGGCGGCGCTGCGCAGATACGCGGCTTCGCGGACCCGCGCCGCCGCGATCGGATCGGCAGCCCCTTCGCTCGACGCCGCGCCGGGGTGGCAGAACAGCATTGCGCCTTCGACCGGCAGCGCGGCGAGCCAACCGCGCATCAGCGCGCGGTAGTCGACCTGCCCGAAATCGTAAACGCCGGTCAGTGCGGCGTTGTGCGCAAAGCCGCGCGAGCGCAACTGCGCGAGCAGCTGGCGTCCACCGGTGCGCTCGATCAGCGCGCGCTTGACGGCGAACCCCGGCCCGATCACGCGGCCGGTATTGCGCACGGCCGGTCGCGGCGCGATCCGCCCGATCGCATCGAGCACGATCGTGCGCACGCCGGGCAGATGATGGACGTGCTGATGAGCGTCGACGAGGGCCGGCGCGGCACCGGTCGCGGCGGTGAACGCATCGAGCTGGGCCGCGAACTCGAGCGCGAGCGCGGCTCGCGGAAGGCGTTCGAAGTGAGCCATCGCGATCAGCCGCGGCAGCGCGGGCAGCTCGGGCCAGATTCGCGCGAGCTCGGGACTTAGCGGCCTTCCCTCGGTCAGGTTGAAGTGCAGGCCGAGGTCGACACGATCCACGCAGCCGCGCAACGAGAGCGCGGCTGCCGGCCAGTGTGGCCCGTTGACGAGGCACGAGACCGCGCCGAGCCGACCGGCCCCGGCGAGCTCGACGATCGTGTCCGAAATGGCCGGCGTACGGCCGAAATCGTCGGCGCACAGCGCCAGACGCCGCGTCATTCGCTCGCCGGCGTCCGGATCGAGCCGCGGCCGGTTTCGCTGCCGACGACGTAGACCGGGCGCTGCTTGACCTCCTCGAAGATCCGCCCGACGTATTCGCCGAGGATCCCGATCGACAGCAGCTGCACGCCGCTGAAGAACATCATTCCGGTCACGAGCGTCGCCCAGCCGGGCACGTCGTGGCCCTGCACGTAATGCTGCACGACTATCCAGACGCCGAAGGCGATCGCGAACAGCGCGATCACGACGCCGACCGCGCTCCACAGCCGCAGCGGCGCGTTCGTGAACGCGGTGACGCCGGTGAACGCGAGGCGCGACAAGCGGCGCATCGAGAAGCTGCTCTTGCCGGCATGACGCTCGTTCGGCACATACGGAATGATCTCGTTGCGAAAACCGACCCACGCATAAAGCCCCTTCATGAAGCGATTGCGCTCGGGCAGCGACTTCAGCGCATCGACGACCTTGCGATCCATCAGCCGGAAGTCGCCGGCATCGACCGGGATCGGGACCTGCGAGTTGGCGTTGACGAGCCGATAGAAAAGCCAGGTGCCGATGCGCTTTCCCCATGCCTCGTCGGCGCGCGACGCACGTGCGGCGCAGACCATGTCGGCACCGCCGGCCCAGGCGGCGATCATCTCGGGCACCAGCGTCGCCGGATGCTGCAGGTCGGCATCCATCAACAGCACGACGGCGCCGACGGCGCGGTCGATCCCGGCCGTCAGCGCCGCTTCCTTGCCGAAGTTGCGCGACAGGCGCACGTAACGCACGCCGGGCCGGCCGAGCCAAGGCGCGATCGTCGCCGGCGTCTGGTCGCGGCTGCCGTCGTCGACCACGATCACTTCCCAGTCATCGGTCAACTGCTGCAGTTGCGGCAGCAGGCCGTCGAGCAGCACCGCGAGGTTCTCGGCTTCGTTGAAGGCCGGCACCACGCAGCTGATCGACGGTCGAGGCGAGCGGGGGTTGTCGGTCATGCGTCTCTGCTTTCAGGGCGCGACTTTACGCTGCGCTTTCGCGCACGCGAGGGCGGCGCGAGCCGAGCGGCGGGCCACGCGGCCGGACGCGGAAACTGCCTCGCGCGTCCGGCACCTCGGCGCGCTCGCGCTCGGGCGACGCGGCGAACCGGCCGCGATCAGGGCTCGTTGACCGGCGACTTCGGATCGAGCAGCAGTGCCATCAGATCGCGGACCTGCGCCTGCGTTAGCACGCCGGCGTGACCGAAGCGCGGCATCGTCGAGCACGCGCTATAGGCCTTGCTGTTCCAGATCTTGCCCCACGTGTATTTGACGATAGTCGCCGCCGCCGGGTCGGCCGCATTCGTCACGCCGCGCAGCCGGCCGTAGTGGTACAGGCTCGGCCCGATCGTCCCGAACGAGATTTCGGCCTTCGCGAGCTGGTGGCAGTTGTAGCAGTTGCCGCCGCTCGGGGCGCCGGGCGCATCGGTCCAGGTCATGCCGCGGCCGTTCTGCGCCAGCTTCTCGCCTTCGCGCCAGTCGCCGAGATAGTTGCCGTCCTCGGGCCAGCGGATCGTCGCCTGCTCGGCGGCCTCGAGCCGGCGCGCGATCTCGTCGCTCGGCGGCTGCGGGCTCGAGCAGGCCTGCTGCACCGCGTCCTGATCGAGGCGGTCGAGCTTCGCGATGCCCTGCGCGCGGAACGACGCGCGGATCGCGTCTCGCGCTAGACGATCGAGAGCGGCGGGATCGGACGTGCCCGCCGGGTCGGACATGCTCGCGCAAGCGGCGAGCGCGACCGTCGCAACGACGGCGATGCGGGTCGCGTTCATCGTTAGGCCCTCATCGCTTGATCGACGGCGCGATCGACGCGGCGCCGCGGCTGTTGACGCCCATATAGACGCCGAGCGCGATCGTCGCTTCGGAGGCGTAGCCGGGATACGGGAAGCGCTGCTGGCGATAGCAGTCGTTGAGGCGGCGCTGCATGCCCCACAGCTCGCCGCTCGAGACGCGATAGGCCGGCCACGCGGCGAAGCCGACACCGTCGCCGGGGTTCGCGGTCAGCTTCGGCAAATCCTGCAAGCGGATGCGTTTGCCCTCTTCGCCGTGGCACGACGCGCAGGCGAAGTCGTACGGGCCGCCGCGGTAGAAGAACACGCGCTTGCCGATCTCGTACATCCGGCGCTCGTCGGGATGCGCCTGCGGCAAATTGAAACGCAGCCCGCGCGATTCCGCCGCGACATAGGCGACCAGCGCCTCGAGAGTCACCTGCTCGCCGCGGCCGAACCGCGTTGCGGCGATCTCGGCGGCGTTGAAGCCCTGCAGCACGTCCATGCAGGTCAGCAGGCGCGACTCGAGATCCTGCACGCGACCGGTATCGGCGAAGCGGCGCGGCAGCTCGACGAACGCGCCCTTGACGACGCCGGGCCCTCGACCGAGATCGCAAGCCTCGAGCGATGCCGCTTTCGGGCCGCGCTTCTGCTTCCACAGCGCCTCGCCCTTCGCCTCCCAAAGCTCGGCCGGATTGCCGTCGGCGAGCAGCGCGCGGTATTGCGCGATCCCGTCGGCCGAGCTGGTTTGCGCCTCGGCCGGAAGCGCGGTGCCGATCAGCCCGGCGGCGCAGAACGCCGCGGCGGCGCCGAAGCCGCGGGCGCTGCGGCTCATGTCACGGTCGCTTCGTCGGTGCGCTTGTCGCCGCGGTTGTCGACCCAGGTCACGCTGATCTTGTCGCCGGCCTTTGCGCCCTTGACCGTGAACTGCGTGAACGGGTTCTTCGCGATCGCTGTGCCCCAGTGCGCAGTCAGCACGGTCTTGCCGTTCAAGGCCGCGCTGACCTCCGTGATGTGCCACGCGGGCACCGTCTTGCCGTCTGCGTCCTTGCGCAAACCGGTTTCCATTTCGTGGCTCATCAGCACGCGCACGACGGCGCCGCTGCCTTGGGCCTGGGCGCGTATGCGCATCGGGTCCGACATGGGTTCTCCTGAATATGGCGACACGCGGCTCAGCCGGCTCAGCCGCCGCAGCCGCCCAGCGTCACCTTGACTTCCTTCTTCGCATACAGCGCGCGTCCGTCGGCAAGCATCGCGACCGCGTACACGTTCGACGTCTGCGCCATCTTGACCCGGGTCGCGACGCTGGTTTCGACCGCATCGCTGAACTCGAAGCTGCCGGCCAGTGTGGTCGGGTTCTTTTCGATCAGGAACACGATCTGCTTGACGTCCGGCAACGCGGTGCTCGCGGCGATCGGCACGACGGCGCCGTTCTCGGCGATGTCGGGCACGGTCAGCGTCACGTCCTTGCTTTCGACCGGCTTGGCGGATCCGAGCGCCTTCAGCACGTCGTCGAGCGACTTGGCGTCGAACGCGGCCTGATTCCGCGCGGTCTGCGCCCACGCGGGCAACAGGCCGGCGGCGGCGAGCGCCGCGGCGACGAAGGTGCTGCGGGCGAGCATTTCACGGCGGGTCTGCATCGGATCGTTCTCCTCGGGGGGTCGGCTCTGTCGCCGATTGTCGCGCCGATCGACGCGAGGCTCGGCCGCGGTTCCGTCGACGCCCCACCGGCCCGGGGCCCCGTTGGTCCGCTCGACGCGGCGGCTCGAGACCGGGATCGCGGCCGGGATCTTCGCTGCGGCTAGTCTTCGCGGCGTGCGACCGTCGCCTCGATGTGCTCGCGCACGCGTCGCGCCGCGCGCTGCACCTGAAGCGCTTCGAGGCCGGCATGCGGCGCGACCTTGCGCGCGACTTCGTCGGCCTGGTCCGGATCGGTCATCAACGCATGGGCGACGGCGGAGAGCGCGCAGATCGAACGGTCGGCGAGCTGCATCGGCAGCTCGAGCGTGCTGTTGACGACGACATGGAAGCGCACGCTGTCGACCGCTGGCGCGGCGACGCCCCAGCTTTCGCAGAGCGCGGCGCCGAGCACGTCGTGGCCGACGCCGAATTCGGCGTGCTCGAGCATCAGCAGATCCTCGTCGTTTTCGGCCTTCTCGAGCAGCGGCCGGTAACGCTCGCGCGCGTGTCGCAGGATCACCGCCTTGCCGCACTCCTCGAACAGGCCGGCCGAATGCGCGGCACCGGCGTCGAGGCTCAGCGCCTGGGCGATGCGGCCCATCAGCAAGCCGCGAACGCCGGCCCGCTCCCACAACGGCTCGAGCTCCGGCGCGGCCGGAAAGATCGCGCGCAGCCCCATCTCGAATGTCACCGCGGCGACTTCGCGCATGCCGAGGTAGGTGATCGCGTGCTGCACGCTCTGGACCCGGCCGAGCAGCCCGTAGCGTGCCGAATTGACCGCCTTCAGCACCGCGGCGGCCAGCGCCATGTCGGCGCCGATCAGCAGGTTCGCTTCGTGCAGGTCGACCTCTTCGCGGTCGAGCAGGCGCGAAAGCTTCGCCAGTCCTTCGGGCTGGGCCGGGATGTCGATGTCCAGCCGATGCAGTCTCGCGTCGTTTGCCATGGGGGTCGGATGCAGCGCGTCAACGGAGTCTGAAGGATTCCACAAATGAAAAAGGGCGCCAGGTCACCCTGACGCCCCCCGTATTTCGCTTCGGCGGATTCGTCCGCCTGAATCGTGCATCGGGCGGTTGCCGGATGTACCTTGTCGTCTCCCCACCCCGCGTTGCCGGGCACCATGACAGTGCCTGACGCGAGATCGCCGACTTTAGTCGGACGTCTCCCGCACTGCATGAGGGATTTCCCGCGCAGTCTGGTGCGCGATCAGCCGGCGGCCGCGGGCAGCGTCAGCACGATGCGGGTGCCGCGGCCTGGCTCGCTCGTGACCGCGACGTCACCGCCGTGCAGCTCGACGATGCGCTTGACGATCGCGAGACCGAGCCCCTTGCCGCCTTCGCCGGTCGCCGGCGCGACGTTCTGCCGGCTCTGGAAAAAACGATCGAACAGATACGGCAGGTCGGCCGCGGCGATCCCCGGACCGCTGTCGGCGACGCCGACCTCGACCCGGTCGTCGCGCCGGACCGCGCTCAACTCGACCTGCGCGCCGGGCGGACAGAACTTCAGCGCGTTGTCGATCAGGTTCGCGACCGCGCGCTCGAACAGCTCGATGTCGAGGGCGGCATGCGCCGCCGAGTCGGCATCGAGATGCACGGCGCGCACGTTGACGCCCCGCTTCGCGGCGCGCTCGGCGAAGCGCAGGCAGATGTCGTCGAGCAGCTCGCCGACATCGACGACGACAGCGTGCAGCTTGAACTCGGGCTCGTCGAGCTTGGCCAGATCGCCGAGCGACTGGACCAGCCGGGCCGCATTTCGCGTGTTGCGCAGCGCGATCTCGATCAGGCGGTGATCGTCGTCGCGTGCCGCGTCGCCGGACCAGCGCGCATCGAGCGTCTCGAGGCAGGCCGCGGTCGCGGTCAGCGGCGAGCGCAGGTCGTGCGACAGGTTGCTGACGCCCTCGCGGCGGAAGTGGTCGAGCCGGCGCAGCGCGCTCCACTGGCGGCGCAGCGTCGCCAGCATCATCTCGAACGCCGACGTCAACTGGCCGAATTCGTCGCGCGACGGCCGCGGCAGCAGCGAACGCGTCGCGCTCGCGCTGCCTTCCTCGAGTCCGCGTTCCGAGAGCGATGCGACCGCCGCGGTCAGCCTCTGCAGCGGACGCGTCACCGACGCGATCACGAGCGCCGCGAGCAGGGTCGTCAGCGCGACGATGCCGGCGATCAGCACCAGCGACGGCAGCGCGAACGTGCTGCGCAGCGCCTCCCAGCGCGAGCCGGCGCCGCTGTCCTTGTGCGCGACCAGATAGAGGTAGCCGGCCGCGTCGGCCGTGACGTCGGCGCCGCGGCGCAGCGGCTCGGCCGCGACGACGGCATCGGCGTCCATCCGCTCCGGATCGTCGCCCATCACGAACGAGGTTCGGCCCGGGTCTTCCTTGGCACTGCGCATCGCCGCGAGCACCGGTCCGAGCGCGACCTTGAACCCCGGCGCGAGCCTGACCTTGCCGGTGCTGGCGAGCACGACTCCGTCGGCGCCCAGCAGATAGAGCTGCGTGTCGGGCTCGTACAGCACCAGGTTGCGCAACCAGGCGTTGAACTCACCCGGCTGGCGCCGGCGCAGCTCGAGCACGTCGTCGTAGGTCGACGTGATCCGCATCAGGAACGACGAAGCGCGCTGGAACGTCGACTCGCGTTCGAAGCGCTGGAACGCATACAGCACCGTCGCGATCACCAGCAGCGCGGTGACGAGGCCGGTCCCGAATATCGTCAATGCGAGCTTGAGGCGGACGCTCATCGGCGCGCTCGCGGCGCTGGCCGGCGCGCTCCGGCATCGTCCCCGGCATGCGTCATCGCGGCGCCTCGCGCATCTTGTAGCCTGCGCCGCGCACCGTCAGGATCAGCTGCGGCCGCATCGGATCGGTCTCGAGCTTCGCCCGCAGGCGATTGATGTGGGTCGTCACGGTGTGCTCGTAGCCGTCGTGGGTGTAGCCCCAGACCGCGTCGAGCAATTGCGCGCGCGAGAACACGTGGCCCGGATGCGTCGCGAAGTGCAGCAGCAGGTCGAACTCGAGCGCAGTGAAATCGAGTGTGGCCCCGCGATAGTGGACCTGGCGCTTCGCCGGCAGGATTTCCAGGTCGCCGTTGCGGATCGCCTGGCCCTGCGCACCGGCGTGCGCGGCGCGCAGCAGATCGGCGCGGCGCAGCAGTGCCTTGACGCGGGCAAGCAATTCGGCGAGCGAGAACGGCTTGGTCAGGTAGTCGTCGGCGCCGAGCTCGAGGCCGAGCACGCGATCGAGCTCGGTCGACTTCGCGGTCAGCATCAGGATCGGCGTGCTGCGCCCGCGCGCGCGCAAGGCCTTGCAGACCTCGAGCCCGTCCATCGCCGGCATCATCAAGTCGAGGATCAACAGGTCGCTGGCCGTTTCGTTCTGGCTCGCGAGCGCCGCCGCGCCGTCACCGACCGCTTGCACGCGGTAGCCGGCGCTCTGCAGGTTCATCACCAGCAGATCGCGGATGTCGGTCTGATCCTCGGCGACCAGGATCGATGCGGGCGCAGATTGCGACATGCCGGATTGTCGCGCCTCGCTTGCTGCTCCTTACCGGAATGTGATCGTGGCGTGAGCTTCGGCGAGCCTGGTGCGAGACGCGCCGACGAAAGTCTCCGCATCGCCCCGCAGACCGGAAAGACCTCGATGCACGCCGTCGCCGCACCCATTCCCGCCGCCATTCCACGCCGGACCGCTCCGCTCGGCACACCGCCCCCGGCCTGGGCCGAGATCGTCTCGCACCGCGCTTATCTCGTTCGCTTCGCCCAGCGCAAGCTGCGCGACCCGGCATTGGCCGAGGATGCGGTCCACGACGTGTTCGAGGCGGTGCTCGCCGGCCGCGCGGCGTTCGCCGGACGCGCCGCGTTGCGCTCGTGGCTGACCGCGATACTGAAACACAAGATCGTCGATACGATCCGGCGCCACGCCCGCTTCGACGCGCTCGACGACGAGACCGACGCAGACGGCGCGCTCGCGCTCGAATGTCCGCTTCCCGGCCCCCACGAAGTCGCCGAGCAGCGCGAGCTGCTCGCGCGCGCGCTCGACCGCATTGAGGCATTGCCTGCAACCTTGCGCGACGTCGTCCGCATGCGCGTGCTCGACGACGAGCCGACCGCGACGGTGTGCGCGAAGCTCGGCATCAGCGAGGAGAACCTGTTCGTGCGGATGCATCGGGCCAGGAAGCACCTCACCTGCTGACTGCGCCGGTCGCCGTTCAGTCGCCGCCGAGGATCCAGGTCGCGGCGCGCTCGGCGATCATCAAGGTCGGCGCATTGGTGTTGCCGCTGGTGATTGAGGGCATCACGCTCGCGTCGACGACGCGCAGTCCGTCGACGCCATGCACGCGCAGGCGCGCATCGACGACCGCCGCCGGGTCGCCGGCCGGGCCCATCTTCGCGGTGCCGACCGGGTGGAAGATCGTCGTGCCGATGTCGCCGGCCAGTTGCGCCAGCTCGGCATCGCTCTGGAATTGCACCCCCGGCTTGACCTCGCGCGGCCTGTATTTCGCGAGCGCGGGCTGCGCGACGATGCGCCGTGTCAGACGCAGGCCTTCGGCGGCGACCCGGCGGTCGGCCTCGGTGCTCAGATACAGCGGCGCGATCGCGGGCGCGTCGAGCGGATCCGCCGAGCGCAGCGCGACACTGCCGCGGCTGCTCGGGTTCAGATTGCAGACACTCGCGGTGAACGCGTTGTAGCGATGCAGCGGCTCGCCGAACGCGTCGAGCGACAGCGGCTGCACGTGGTATTCGAGATTCGGATGCGGTCGCTCCGGATCGCTGCGCGCGAACGCGCCGAGCTGCGACGGCGCCATGCTCATCGGACCGCTGCGCCGGGTCGCGTATTCGAGCCCGATCAGCGCCTTGCCCCAGAGCGTGTTCGCCATCGTGTTCAGCGTCTTGACGCCGCCGACTTCGTAGACCGCGCGGATCTGCAGATGGTCCTGCAGGTTTGCGCCGACGCCGGCAAGCGCGTGCCTGATCGCGATGCCGTGACGCTGCAGCAGCGCGGCCGGGCCGATGCCGGAGAGCTGCAGGATCTGCGGCGTGCCGATCGCGCCGCTCGCGAGAATCACTTCGCCGTCGGGCCGCATGCGCACTTCGAGACGGCCGCTGTGGCCGGCCTGAATGACCTCGACGCCGACCGCGCGCGCCGTGCCGCCGGCATGGCCTTCGCGGCGCGGCTCGAGCAGCACGCGGCTGATGTGCGCACCGGTCCAGACCTGCAGGTTCGGACGCTGCTGCACCGGCCGCAGAAAGGCCTTGGTCGCATTCCAGCGCACGCCGCTGCGCTGGTTCACATCGAAATAGCCGACGCCTTCGTTGTCGCCGCGATTGAAATCGTCGGTCGCCGGGATTCCGGCCTGCTGCGCCGCAGCCGCGAACGCATCGAGGATGTCCCAGCGCAGGCGCTGCTTCTCGACGCGCCATTCGCCGCCCGGACGTTTGCCGGTCGGGTCGAACCCCGGCGCCGCGTGGAAGCGGTCGGCGCCCTTGTAGAAGTCCTCGTGCTTCATGAAGAACGGCAGACACTCGTCCCAGCTCCAGCCCGGGTTCGAGCCGTGGCCGTCGCCGGCGCCCCACAGGTCGTAATCGCGGGCCTGGCCGCGCATGTAGATCATCCCGTTGATGCTGCTGCTGCCGCCGAGCACCTTGCCGCGCGGATAACGCAGGCTGCGTCCGTTCAGGCCAGGATCGGCCTCGGTCCGGTACAGCCAGTCGGTGCGCGGATTGCCGATGCAATACAGATAGCCGACCGGGATGTGGACCCACATGTAGTCGTCGTTGCCGCCTGCCTCGATCAGCAGCACGCGCCTCGCCGGATCGGCGCTGAGCCGGTTCGCGAGCAGGCAACCGGCGGTGCCGGCGCCGCAGACGATGTAGTCGTAGACCGGTGCCGTCATCGGCGACGCGCTTCCGGACGCAGGCCGCTACCGGACATTGCCGACCAGCGCCGGAAACAGCTTGATCAGACCGTCGGACATCACTTCGACCGCGAGCGCCGCGAGCAGCAGCCCCATCAGCCGCGTCATCACGTTGATGCCGGTCTTGCCGAGGGCCCGCGCGATGCGTCCGGAAAGGCTGAACGCGATCCAGACCGCGACCCCGATCACGACGCCGTAGCCGACCAGCACGGCGAGCTCCCACCAGTGGCGCGTCTTCTCGGCATAGATCACCATCGTCGAGATCGTCGCCGGGCCGGTCAGCAGCGGAATCGTCAGCGGCACGACCGCGATGCTGTCGCCGGCATCGA
>JBDTXV010000021.1:0-12873 GCA_040006015.1 Caldimonas sp. | reverse complement strand
TCAGCTTCTCGTAGATCGTGTCGGCGATGCGGTGCGCGGCGAGGCGCAGATCGGCAGCCTGCACCGCATTGCTCTGCGCGACCAGGTCGGCGCCCTTGACGACGTCCCAGAGCTTGAAGCGCACGTCGAAGCGGCCGTCGGCGAGCCGCGCGACCGAGCCGGCGGCGAGAGCATCGGTGCCGCGGCCGCGCCATTCGCTCCAGCCCGGCTGGCTGGTCTCGTCGAGCGCGCCGTTCGCGTCGATCAGGCGGAACACGCCGCTGCGTTCGAGGTCGGCGCGCACGATCGTCGAGATCGCCTGGCCGGCGCGATCTTCGTCGCGAAACCTGACCACCGCGATCGGCAGCTGGGTCGCGCCGACGCCGGAGATCTCGACCCGGAACTGGGCCCACGCCGGGACTCCGAATGCGGCTGCGGCGCAGCCGAGGACAGTTCTTCTTTTCAGCATGACGGTGGCTGACCCGATTTGCACGGGTCGGTTCAATCTGAATTGACGGTGCGCCGGATCGGCGCCTGCGCGGGCAGAGCCCATGCGGCATCCTGCTCGTAGCGCTTGGCATAGCGATAGAAAGTCTGCTCGAAGTATGCGAACGCGATCACGAAACCGGCCCAGCCGTCGAGCACGCCGCGCTTGAAGACGAGGTGCTTGACGAAGGCCCAGCTCCCGCTCGCGAGCGCCCGCCCCATCGAGGCCCGGCCCGCACCGACCTTCGCGGCACCGAGCGTCGAATAGCGGTTCAGCTTCTGCACGACCTCGCCGAGATCGGCGAACGGAAACTGCCAGATCGCATGCGTCAGCACGCCGACCGGCCGATCGGTCAGCAGCCGATAGCCCTCGTGCACCGGCTCGAACGTGTACGCCATCGCGCCGCGCCGGAAGAGCTGCGGCTGGCGGAAGTTCGGATACCAGCCCGAGTAGCGTATCCAGCGCCCCATGAACCAGTTGCGCCGCGGCACCCGGTAGACGTCGAGCGCGTCGGGTGCCGCCGGCTTCGCGACGATCGCGAGGATCTCGTCGCGCACATCGGGCGTGCAGCGCTCGTCGGAGTCGAGGCTGAAGATCCAGTCGCCACAGCAGGCTTCGATCGCGCGGTTGCGCAGATCGCCGAAGCCGTGGAACGGAATCTGGACCACGCGCGCGCCGAGCGACTCGGCGATCTGCTGCGTGGCGTCGGTGCTGTGCGAATCGGCGACGACGATCTCGTCGGCCCAGAGCACGCTGGCGATCGCGTCGCGGATCTTTTCGGCTTCGTTGAAGGCGATGATGTAGACCGAGACCCGGGGTGGGCTGGCGAAATCCGACGTGGGCGCAGCTGAGGACATCTTCCGGTGGGCGCAGCGCGGGTGCGCGGCGAGCGGTCGCATTGTAGGCAGAGCGCGCGACGGATAATCCGCGCCGAGATGACCCGACCAACTTCGACGTTCCAGGCCCGCGTGCAGCGCATCGCGCCGTACTTCGCAGGCACGCGCCGCGGCTTCGCGCTGGTCCTCGCCGGCGCGGTCGTCGGCGCGGCGACCGAGCCGGCGATTCCGGCGCTGCTGAAGCCGCTGCTCGACAGCGGCTTCAAGGCCGGCACGCTCGACCTGTGGCTGATCCCGGTCGCGATCATCGGCCTGTTCGTCGTCCGCGGCCTGGCTGGCTTCGTCGCGCAATACGGCCTGACCTGGTCGGCGAACCGCGGCATCCTCGCGCTGCGCGGCGCGATGTTCGCGCGGCTGCTCGATGCCGAACCGGCGCTCTTCACGCGCAACTCGGCGAGCAGCCTGACCAACACGCTGACCTACGAAGTGCAGACCGGCGCGACGATGCTGGTCGGCTCGCTGCTGACCCTGGTCAAGGACTCGCTCGCGCTGGTCGCGCTGATGGTCTACCTGCTGTACCTGAACTGGCAGCTGACGCTTTTCGTCGGCGTGCTGTTCCCGGCGGTCGCGTGGGTCATGCGCACGCTGAGCCGGCGCCTGCACCGGCTTTCGGTCGAAACCCAGAAGGCGACCGACGAGCTCGCCTACGTCGTCGAGGAGAACGTGCTGGCCTGGCGCATGGTGCGCCTGCACGGCGCCGCGGCATCGCAGTCGGCGCGCTTTCGCAAGGTCAGCGAGACGCTGCGCCGGCTTTCGATCAAGGCCGTCGTCGCCGGCGCGACGATGACGCCGGTCACACAGGTGCTCGCGGCCTGCGCGCTCTCGGCCGTGATCGTCACCGCGCTCTGGCAGAGCAGCTCGCACGGCGGCTCGGTCGGCGCGTTCGCGGCCTTCGTCGCCGCGATGCTGATGCTGGTCGCACCGATCAAGCACCTGTCCGAAGTCGCTGGCCCGATCACGCGCGGCCTGGTCGCGCTCGAACGGGGCGTCGCACTGGTCGAGCAGACGCCGCGCGAGCGCGGCGGCGGCTTCGACGGCGGGCGCGCGCGCGGCGCGCTCGAGCTGCGCGGCGTCACGGTGCGCTACCCCGGCGACCAGAGCCCGGCGCTCACCGACGTGAACCTCGAGCTGAGGGTCGGCGAATCGGTCGCGCTGGTCGGACCTTCCGGCGCCGGCAAGTCGACGCTCGTCAATCTGCTGCCGCGCTTCCTCGATCCGAGCAGCGGCCGACTGCTGCTCGACGGCCGCGACCTCGCCGATTGGGACGTGATCGCGCTGCGCCGCCAGTTCGCGCTCGTCAGCCAGGACGTCGTGCTGTTCAACGACAGCGTCGCCGCGAACATCGCGCTCGGCGCCGTGCCGGACCGCGCGAAGGTCGAAGAGGCGCTGCGCGCCGCCAACCTCTACGACTTCGCGCGCGGGCTGCCGCAGGGAATCGATACGCCGATCGGCCACAACGGCAGCCAGATGTCGGGCGGCCAGCGCCAGCGCCTCGCGATCGCACGCGCGATCTACAAGGACGCGCCGATCCTGCTGCTCGACGAAGCGACCTCGGCGCTCGACTCCGAATCGGAGCGCCTGGTCCAACAGGCGCTCGACACGCTGCTGCGCGGCCGCACGAGCCTCGTGATCGCGCACCGGCTCTCGACCGTCGAGCGCGCCGATCGCATCGTCGTGCTCGAAGGCGGCCGCGTCGTGCAGCAGGGCACGCATGCCGAGCTGGTCGGCCGCGGCGGCCTCTATGCCAAACTGCATGCGCTGCAATTCAGCGATATCGCCGCATGAGTGCGAAGGACGCAGGTCACCCGATGACTCCTCCGATCAGCCGCTACCCGGTGCCGCCGCTCGCGAACCTGCCCGAGGACTTGCGGGCACGGATCCTCGAGGTCCAGCAGAAGTCCGGCTTCGTGCCGAACGTGTTCCTCGCCTACACGCACCGCCCCGACGAGTTCCGCGCCTTCTTCGCGTACCACGACGCGCTGATGCTGAGGCCCTCGGGGCTGACGAAGGGCGAGAAGGAGATGATCGTCGTCGCGACCAGCGGCGCGAACGGCTGCCTCTATTGCGTCGTCGCGCACGGCGCGATCCTGCGCATCTACGAGAAGAATCCGCTCGTCGCCGACCAGGTCGCGGTGAACTACCGCAAGGCCGATATCACGCCGCGCCAGAAGGCGATGCTCGCGTTCGCGCTGAAGGTCTGCAACGACTCGGCCGCGATCGGCGACGCCGACTACGCCGAGCTGAGCGAGCACGGCTTCGACGCCGAAGACGCCTGGGACATCGCCGCGATCACCGCGCTGTTCGGCCTCTCGAACCGGATGGCCAACGCGGTCTCGATGCGGCCGAACGACGAGTTCTATCTGCTTGGGCGAGTGCCCCGGTCGAAGCCTTGAGCGCCGCTCGCGGCCGGCACACGGGTGCATGAAGCGCGTCTTCGTCACCGAATACGTCGGCCTGAGCACCCGCCTCGAAGCGCTCGCGATGGCGTTCCTGATATCGGACTACTTCGGCCACGAGGTCTGCATCGACTGGCACGAGCTCGATGCGCTGAACGTCGTCGGCGCGCGCCGCCGCGGCCGCGGCCTGCTCGGCCGCCTCGACAGCCTGAAGCTGCGCGACTACAGCGCGGAAGCGTTCCAACGCATCGCGCGCCATCGCAACGTCGTGCTGCGCACGCACGAAGGGCCGCGCCACCTGCTCGAGAAGCTCTACCTGCCGACCGCGCGCCGCGTCAAGCTGCGCCCGGACCTGATCGAGACGATCCGCGCGACCTTCACGCGCTACGCCGGCCGGCCGCTGGCCGGCGTGCACATCCGGCGCGGCGACTTCGCGCTGCTCGGCGACGACGAGTTCGACGTCAACGCGGCCGAGTGGCCGGCGGTGCCCGACTGGTGGTACGAGCACGTGATGGCGCGCATCCGCGAGCGCTTCCCCGACGTCGCGTTCTTCGTCTCGTGCACCGGCACGCTCGACGACTACCCTGCCCTGAAGAAGTTCGACGTGTTCGACCTGCCGACCGCGTTTCCGTACGGCTACAAGGGACCGTCGCACGCCGCGCTGCGCCATCCGGCCGCGGACCTGTTCGCGCTCGCCTGCTGCAGCGTGACCGTCGGCACGCCGTGCTCGACGTTCACGCACTATGCCGCCGACATGCTCGGCAATCCGACGACGGTGCTGGTGCCGCCGGCAACGAAGATCACGCGCAGCGCGCCGTCGTTCGGCCGCCTCGACCTGTATGGGCGCGGTGCATTCGACTACTACGCCGCGTGCCGCAGCGGCGCCGGAATCGAGCCGGTCGCCGATGCCGCGACGCTGCCGCTCGCCCGCGGCGCCGACGTCGACTGGATGTGAGCCGAAGCCTGCCGCGTCGAAACGAGTCGTGCGCTACACCGTCGTCATCCCGGTCCTGAACCAGCTGCACTACACGCAGCAATGCGTGCAGAGCCTGCTCGCGCACGGCGTGCCGGCCGAATCGGTGCTGATCATCGACAACGGCAGCACCGACGCGACCCCGCAATGGCTCGCGACGCAGCCGCAGATCCGCTCGGTCCGCAACCCGGTCAATCTAGGCTGCGGCGGCGCATGGACGCAGGGCGCGCTGCTCGCGCAAAGCGACTGGGTCGTGCTGCTGAACAACGACATCGTCTGCGCGCACGACTTCATAGGCGCGCAGATCGACGCAGCCGAGCGCCTCGGCCTCGACGTCGTCAGCCCGGCGCTGGTCGAGATCGATCTCGACTACGACCTTGCCGCGTTCAGCGCCGGGTTCGTCGCGAAGATGGGCGCGACGCTGCGCCCCGGCTGGTTCCACGGCGTCTGTTTCTCGGTCCGGCGCCGTGTCTTCGAACAGATCGGCTTCCCCGACACCGACCGGCTGCTGTTCGGCCGGGAGGATGCCGAGTTTCGCGCGCGCTGCCTGCGCGCCGGACTGAAGGTCGGCACCGTCGGCGCCGCGCTGATGCATCACTTCGGCTCGATCACGCAGCAGGCGATGAAGCGCGAGCAGCGCGTCGCGAAATTCGGCGACCATCGCTACTTCTACGCGAAGCTCGGCCTCGGCTGGTTCGGCCGCCAGCAGGCCAAGTTCGCGCGCAAGGCGCAGGCCGCGCAATGGGTCCGCGCCGAGCGCGCCGCGAGCGGGCTGACGCTGCACATGCTGCATCGCGACGGCCACATCGAATACCGCTAACCGCGCCGCCGATGGTCACGCGCCACCTCGATCTCGGCTGCGGCCCGACGCCGCGCAACCCGTACCGGCGCGACGAGGCGCACGGCATCGACATCGCGCTGCCGGCCGGCCTCGATGCGCGCTACTTCCGCAGCGCGAACTTGAGCGTCGAGCCGATCCCGCATGCCGACGCGAGCTTCGACTCGGTCTCGGCCTTCGATTTCCTCGAGCACGTGCCGCGCGTGCTCGGCACGCCGGACGGGCGCGGCACGCGCTTTCCGTTCGTCGAGCTGATGGGCGAGATACACCGCGTGCTGAAGCCGGGCGGCCGCTTCTACGCGGTGACGCCGGCGTTCCCGCGGCCCGAGGCGTTCCACGACCCGACCCACGTCAACTACATCACCGACGGCACCTGGGCCTATTTCTGCGGCGCCGAGCCGCCGGCGCGGATGTACGGCTTCGGCGGCCGCTTCGAGATGCTCGCGAACGAATGGGCGCTGCATCCGGAAGTGCTGACGCCGGGCGCGAAGTTGAGCGCGGCGCGGCGCTTCAAGCGCTGGCGCCGCGGCCGCACCGGTGCGTTGACGCATGTCACGTGGGAGTTCGCCTGCGTCAAGCCGGCGGCCTGAACGCAGCGATGACGACGTTCACGGATGCGTTCCGCAGCTGGCGCCGGCGCCTGAAGGCGAGCCTGCCGTACGTGCGTCGGCGCGAGCACCGCGTGCTGCAGCGCAAATACGCCGAGCTCATCGAAGCCGCCGACGGTCACGCGCCGGCGGCCGCCGAGGCCGCGCTGCAATGGATCCAGCCGCTCGAGCCGGCGCTCGCCGGCGAGGTGTGCCTGTTCGTCACGTTCGCCGCCGAGGCCTGCATCAAGCGGCACGTCGACGCACATGTCGCCCGCCTGGTCGCGGCGGGCATTCGCGTCGTCGTGATCGTCAACACCGACCTCGCTGCCGAGCGCTTCGTGATCGACGCCGACTTGCGCACGCATGCGAGCGGCATCGCGATCCGCCGCAACACCGGCTACGACTTCGGTGCCTGGGCGCACGCGCTCGCGCTCTGCGACGACTCGCGCTGGTCGCGCCTCTACCTCGTCAACGACAGCATCGTCGGGCCGCTCGAATTGCCGGCCTTCGAACGCATGCTCGAGCGCATCCGCACGAGTGACGCCGATGTCGTCGGGCTGACCGAGGCGCTCGCGCCGCTGCGCCATCTGCAGAGCTATTTCCTCGTCTTCAGTACGCGCGCGCTGCGCGGCGGCGCGGTCCGGCGCCTCTTCGGGCGGATCCGCAACTGGCCGACGAAGATGCAGGTCATCGACCTGTACGAATCGCGCCTGACCGCGCTGCTCGAAGCCGAAGGCCTGCGCTGCGAGGCGCTGTTCCCGTCGCTGTCGGACGACGCGCGCAGCTCTGACGACACCTCGCTGCGCTGGGCCGAGCTGGTCGGGCTCGGATTGCCGTACCTGAAGACGCGCGTGATCGCGGCGCATCCGCAGGACGCGCGGATCGAGCGCTGGCTCGCACGGATGCCGGGCGCACCGCCGGCCGGCTAGACGCGGCGTTCGCAAGGCGCCGCGCGACTTCGCGGATCACTTCCCGCGCGCGCGCTTCAGCATCCGCTGCAGGCGCTCGACGACACCGCGCGGCGGCACCGCCCAGTCCGGAAACAGCGTCGTGCCGGTGACCTCGTCGTGCGGCGGCTGCATCGGCCGCTTCTCGACGACGAGCACGCTGTCGTAGTAGTGCAGCGAATGCGCAGTGCGCGTGAAGTCGCTGACCTGCAGGCGGCGCGGCGCACGGGAGTGCCACGCGTGCAGCGCGTCGACCCAGTTCTTGCTGTATTCGATGAACGAGCCGCGCTTCCTGTAGCCGCCGCCCCAGCGCCGCCAGTACGAGGTGTGCAGGTCCTCGCAGAGGTAGACCCCGTTCGGCGCGACGCGGCCGAACAGCTCCTCGAACGTCGCGATCTGCTGCTCCATCGTGTGGCCGCCATCGTCGATCAGGATATCGATCGGCGGCAGCGTCGCGGCGAGCGCGCGCAGGAACTTGCGGTCGGCCTGGTCGCCGATGAAGATGCGCACGCCGTCTTCCTCGAAGCGCTTGCATTCGGGGTTGATGTCGGCGCCGAAGAGCCGCGTGCCGGCGCCGAAATATTCCTTCCACATCTGCAGCGAGCCGCCCTGCGAGACGCCGAACTCGAGCACCGTCGGTGCCTTGCGGCGAAAGCGCGCGAAATGGCGGTCGTAGATCTCGAAGTAATGCATCCACTTGTGGATGCGCCGGCCGGTGTTCCGTCTGAAGTGAGCTTCGAGGTCGTTCATCGTGCAGCGCCGTCGATATCGAAATGGAGCGCGCTCGCGGCCGGCGTTTCCGGCGCGGCGGACGCGACAGAAGCAACCGGCGCAGCCGACGCCAGCGCTGCCGCGCCGACGGGACCGCCGGCACGCTCGGCAGCGTGCGGCAGGCCGAGCTTCGCCCGCGCCTCGTCGAGCACGCGCTGCGGCAGCAGCGTCTCGAGGCATTCGCTGCGGCTGTCGTTGTGGCGTTCGCAGCCCTGCGCATTGCACGGCACGCACGGCGGGTCGCCCTGCAGCAGCAGGATCGTCGCGCGCGGCTGCCGGCGCGCCCGCTCCACGTAAGGTTGGCTCGCCGGATGGGCCTGCGGCCACGGCCCGAACAGGCGCGGATCGATCGGCCCGTAGATCGCGATCACCGGCGTGCCGCACGCGGCGGCGAGATGCGTGATCGAAGTGTCGGGTCCGATGTAGAGCGCTGCACCATGCAACAAGGTCGCCATCTGGTTCAGGTCGAGCAGACCGGCGACATCGAGCACGCGGGCATCGTCCGCGGTACCGGAAGCGCCTCCGTCCTCCTCGACCGCGCGCGCGACCTGCGCGGTCTTCGCCCGGTCGCCCTCGGAAGGGCCGCCGGTCAGCACGACCTGCAGCCCGTCGTCGAGCAGCCCGCGAACGAGCACGCTCTGATGCACCAGCGGCCACTGCTTGTAGTGGACGATCGTCGGCACCTGCAGCACGACATAGCGCTCGCGCAGCCGCGCCGCGAGCGCCGGCGGCAGCGGATGGCCGGGCGGCGCCTGCACGCGGACCTCGTGCTGCGGCGCGGCCCACGGCTCGAGCAGGCGCAGCTTCTCGAGCACCGCATGCGTCGGATCCTCGTCGACCGCGACCGCATGGTCGAGCAGCGCCTTCTTCCACCATGCGTTCGAGCGCTTGCTTTCGACGAGCCCGCTGCGCCGGCGCGCCGCGACCGCGCCGTACAGATGCGCCCGATCGCTGCCCTGCGCGATCAGCGCGAGGTCGTAGCGGCGCCAGAGCCGGCCGATCAGCGCGAGCGACCGCAGCCAACCGGAGCCGGCCGGCACCTCGATCAGGCGATCGATCTGCGGATTGCCGCGCAGCACGCCGAGCGTGCCGGCGAAGCCGAGCACGTCGAGTCGCGCGTCGGGCCAGCGCCGCTTCGCGGCATCGATCAACGGCGTCGTCAGCAGCACGTCGCCGATCTGGCGCGTGCAGATCACGAGGATGCGGGCAAAGTTGTCGGCAGCCACCGGCGCATTGTGCGGTCAGCCCAGACGCGCGAAGACCCACGTCGCGACACGCGCTCTGCGGGCCGCGCCGGATCGACCGCGGCCGCCGTGGCGTCTTGCGATGACCGATCGCCGTGCGAGCTCCGATCGTCTTGCTCGCACCGATCGTCTTGCCCGCAAAATGCGCACAGTCGACGCCGGCGGGCGCATTGCATGCTGGCGCCGGTTGCCGTCGCTCCATCGCTTTCATTCGCCACCCATGAACGCAGTCTCGACCTGGCTCGAACGCAACGGCTTCGACCGCTACGCCGAAGCCTTTGTCGCGCAGGACATCTCGCTCGACGTGCTCGCCGAGCTCGACGACGGCGACCTGAAGGAGCTCGGCGTCGCGACGCTCGGCGAGCGCAAGCGTCTGTTGAAGGCGCTCGCATCGCTCTCGACCGAGGCCGGCGCGCCGGCCGTGCCGACGCGAGAGCCATCGGCCGCCGCGCCGCCTCCGCACGAAGCCGAACGGCGCCAGCTGACCGTGATGTTCTGCGACATGGTCGGCTCGACGCAGCTCGCCGGCCGCCTCGATCCGGAGGATCTGCAGAACGTCGTGCGCGGCTTCCACGCCGCGGTCGCCGGCGCGGTCGCGCCGTACGACGGCCATGTCGCTCAGTATCTCGGCGACGGCGTGCTCGTCTACTTCGGCTATCCGCGCGCGCACGAAGACGATGCCGAGCGCGCGGTCCGCGCGGCCCTCGCCGCGCTGGATGCGGTGGCGCGGCTGCGCCCCCACGGCGACCTCGAGGTGCAGACGCGGATCGGCATCGCGACCGGCCTCGTCGTCGTCGGCGAGATCGGCAGCGGCACCTCGGCGGTCGAGCAGACCGCGAGCGGCGAAACGCCGAACCTCGCGGCGCGGCTGCAGAGCCATGCCGGCGCCGGCGAGATCGTGATGTCCAACGAGACGCGCCGGCTCGTCGGTGCGTCGTTCGAGATGGAGGCGCTCGGCGCGCTCGCGCTGAAAGGCTTCGCCGCGCCGGTCGACGCGTGGCGCATCGTTGCCGAACGCAGCGTCGCGAGCCGTTTCGAGGCGCGCCACGAAAGCGATCTGCTGCGCCTGATCGGGCGCGATAGCGAGGTCGCGCTGCTGCTGGAGCGCTGGGCGCTCGCGCGAGACGGCGAAGGCCAGGTCGTCGTGCTTGCCGGCGAGGCCGGCATCGGCAAGTCACGCATCACGCACACGTTCCGCGAACGGATTGCCGGCGAATCGGCGGCGACGGTGCTGCTGCAGTGCTCGCCCTACTTCAGCAGCAGCGCGCTCTACCCGCTGGTGCGCTATTTCGAGCGCGTCAGCGGCATCGCACCGAGCGACAGCGACGAGGCGCGGATCGAGAAGCTCGCGCGGCTGACCGGCTCGGAGCTCGAGTTCCCGGCGCAATCGTTCGGCTACCTGCTGCGCGCGATGGGCCTGCCCGACGGCGGCCGCGTGCCGGCTGCGGGCGGCGATGCGCCGAAGGCCGAGAACGCCGCGCTGCTGCAGGCGCCGATCGATCTGCTGCGCGGCCTGTCGCGGCGTCGCCCGGTGCTGCTCTTGATCGAGGACGCGCACTGGATCGACCCGACGACCGAGCAGCTCGGCGCGATGTCGATCGAGCAGCTCGGCGATGCGCGCGTGCTGATCCTGGTCACGTGCCGGCCCGAGCACACGCCGTCATGGGGCAATCCGGCGAACCTGACGCGGCTGACCTTGAACCGGCTCGGCCAGAAGCAGTCGATCGCACTCGTCGCCGCGGTGACCGGAGGCAAGACACTGCCGCCGGAAGTGCTGGCCGAAATCATCCGCAAGACCGACGGCATCCCGCTCTTCGTCGAGGAGCTGACGAAGACCGTCGTGCAGTCCGGGCTGCTCGAGGAGACGCCGGACGGCTACCGCCTGAACGGGCCGCTGCCGCTGCTCGCGATCCCGTCGACCTTGCAGGATTCGCTGATGGCGCGGCTCGACCGGCTCGCGCCGGCGAAAGAGGTCGCGCAGGTCAGCGCGCTGATCGGACGCGAGTTCTCGCGCCGCCTGCTCGCCGAGGTGCTGGCGCTCGACGCGGCGCGGCTCGACGCCGCGCTCGGCGACCTCGTGCGCGCCGAGCTGGTGCTGCCGCGCGACCCGGCGCCGAACGCGAGCTACAGCTTCCGCCACGCGCTGATCCGCGATGCCGCTTCACAGAGCCTGTTGAAGAGCCAGTGGGCGCTGCGCCATGCGCAGATCGCCGCGGCGATCGAGCGGACCGATCCGGACACCGTCGAAGGCCAGCCCGAGCTGCTCGCGCATCACTACCAGGAAGGCGGCGACGCGCAACGTGCGTTCGACTACTGGCGCAAGGCCGCCGAGCTCGCGTCGGCGCGAGTGACCTATCGCGAGGCGGCGACGCATTACCGCGCGGCGCTCGCGCTGTTGCCGAAGCTCGGCGCACCCGCCGCGGCCGAAGCGGTCGAGCTCGAGCTGCAGATGCGTCTCGGCAGCCTGCTGATGCAGATCGACGGCTACGCGGCGCCGCAGACCGTGCAGGCGTTCGAGCGGGCGCGCGCGCTGGCATCGAAGCTCGAACGGACCGACGACTATGTCGTTGCCGCGTCGGGGCTCAGCGCGACGCTGTGGGCCGCGGGGCGGTATCGCGACGTGCTCGCGATGCTCGGCCATCTGACGGACGCCGAAAGCGCGCGCCTGAAGCCGATGAGCCGCGTGTTCCGCGAGATCGTCCTCGGCCTGGCCGAATACCACCTCGGCGGCTTGAGCGCCGCGTGGGCCCACAGCCAGAGCGCGATGCAGGCGCTCGAGTCGGTGCCCGCCGAGGACCGGCAGGACATGGGCGGCATCGAGCCGGTCGTGATGGTGCTGTCGCAATGTGTCGCGATCCGCGTCCATCAGGGCTTTCTCGAACAGGCCGACGCGATGACCGCTGCGGCGCTCGAGATCGCCGAGCGCCGGGGCCATCAGCCGACGCGCGCGTGGGCGCTGTCGCTCGCACGCTGGCGCGCGTTCCGGCGCGGCGAGATGGCCGAATCGATACGGCTGTCGCGCGAGCTGCTCGGCATCGCCGAGCGCCTCGGCTTCCACACCCGCATCGCGACCGGGCAGATGATGCTCGGCCGCGCACTCGTCGCGAGCGGCGAGGTCGACGAAGGCAAGCGGCTGCTGCGCGACGGCTTCGCGCAATGGAGAAAGGCCGGGTCGCTCGCGACCGGCACCGAATACGCGTCGCATGCCGCCGAGGCGCTGTTGAACGCCGGCTGCGCCGCCGAAGCGGACGAGTTCGTGCGCGCCGGCGAGAGGCTTGTGCACGACCTCGACGAGCGCGAGCTCGAGGCCGAGCTGCTGCGCCAGCGCGGGCGCCTGGTCGAGCTCGGCGTCGCGCCGGGCTCCGGCTCGGACGCAGCCGCAGAGGAACGGCCGAGCGCCAAGCAGTTCTATCGGCGCGCGCTCGCGGTCGCCGAACGCGACGGCGCGAAGCTCTTTTCGCTGCGCGCCGCGACCGATCTGGCGCGGCTGCTGAAGGGCGAGGGCAAGGAAGGCGAGGCCGACGCGGTGCTGCGTCCGGTCTACGCCGGGTTCACCGAAGGGTTCGCGCATCCGGACCTGATCCGGGCGCGCGCGCTGCTCGACTGAACGTCGAGCGCGCGCCGCGCGTATCCTGAAGCGTCTACACAACGCACGGAGCTCTCCATCATGGACGACGAGACCTTCAATCTCAGCATCCGCAAGTTCCTGAAAACCGTCGGCGTGCGCTCGCAGCACGAGATCGAGCAGGCGG
>JBDTXV010000020.1:0-13097 GCA_040006015.1 Caldimonas sp. | reverse complement strand
CCGCCGCGCTGCCCGCGCCCGCGGCGAACGGCGGCGCACAGGTTTCGGCCGGAGCGTTCAATCCGGCGATCTCGCTGATCCTGAACGGCACCTATGCGCAGCTGTCGCGCGATCCGGCGCAGTACCGCCTTCAGGGGTTCATGTCGAGCGGGGCCGAAGGGCCGGGCCCGCGCGGCTTCGCGCTCGGCGAGTCGGAGCTTTCGCTGTCGGCGAACATCGATCCGACGTTCTCGGGGCGGTTGATCACGTCGATCACCGCCGACGATCGCATCAGCGTCGAAGAGGCGGTGTTCGAGCGCCAGGGCGTGTTCGAAGGCGCGACCTTGAAGGCCGGGCGCTTTCTGTCGTCGATCGGTTATCTGAACTCGCAGCATGCGCACGCCTGGGACTTCGTCGATGCGCCGCTCGCGTACCAGGCGTTCTTCGGCGGACAGATGCAGACCGACGGCCTGCATCTGCACTGGCTCGCGCCGACCGAGCGCTATCTCGAGCTCGGCGCCGAGATCGGCGCCGGACGCGGCTTCCCGGGCAGCGAGAGCCATGGCAACGGGATCGGCTCGGGCGCGCTGTTAGCGCATCTCGGCGACGACATCGGCGACAGCGCGAGCTGGCGCACCGGCGTCTCGTACGTGCTGAACCGCGCCAACGACCGGCCCTATGCCGACACCAACGCCGCCGGGACCGCGGTGCCGAATCTCTTCAACGGCAACAGCCGGACCTGGGTCCTCGACGGCATCTACAAGTGGTCGCCCGGCGGTAATTCGACCCGGACCAATCTCAAGCTGCAGGGCGAATACTTCCGGCGCACCGAGCACGGCACGTTGACCTACGACGCGCTCGCCGCCGGCGGCGGCAGCAGCGGCGCGTATCGCGCGACGCAGAGCGGCTGGTATATGCAGGCGGTCTACCAGTTCATGCCGCAGTGGCGTGCCGGCGTGCGCTACGACCGGCTCGATTCGGGTTCGCCGGCTATCGGCCTCGTCGACAGCGGCACGTTGAGCGCGGCCGACCTGCCGATCCTGCAGAGCGCGCGGCCGACACGAACGACCTTGATGGTCGACTACTCGCTGTCCGAATTCAGCCGCTTTCGCCTGCAGCTCGCCGCCGATCGCAGCAACCCGTCGGCGACCGACCGCCAGCTCTTCCTGCAATACATCATGAGCCTCGGCGCCCATGGCGCCCACTCGTTCTAGGACAAGACCATGCAATTCCGATTCGTTTTCCGCTCCGCCCGGCCGCTGTTGCGCGCGCTCGTGCTCGCCTGTCTCGCATGCGCCAGCCTGCAGGCTCATGCGGCGCTGAACGTCGTCGCCTGCGAGCCCGAATGGGCCGCGCTCGCGAAGGAGATCGGCGGCGACAAGCTGAATGTCAGCTCGGCGACGAACGCGGCGCAGGACCCGCACCACATCGAGGCTCGGCCGAGCCTGATCGCGCGGATGCGCAGCGCCGATCTGATCGTCTGCACCGGGATGGAGCTCGAGATCGGCTGGCTGCCGGTACTGATCCAGCAATCGGGCAATGCGCGCCTCGCTCCCGGCGCGCCGGCGAATTTCGAGGCCGGTCGCTTCATCGCGGCGCTCGACGTGCCGACCCGGCTCGATCGCAGCGACGGCGACGTGCATGCGCAGGGCAATCCGCATATCCAGCTCGACCCGCGCAACATCGCGAAGATCGCGACCGCGCTCGCGTCGCGTCTCGCGCAGCTCGATCCGGCGAACGCGAAGGTGTATCAGGACCGCCTGCAGGCCTTTCAGGGACGCTGGAGCGCGGCGATGCAGAAATGGGAACAGCAGGCGCAGCCGTTGAAGGGCGTCACCGTCGTCGCGCACCACAAGAACATGGGCTATCTGTGGCAATGGCTCGGCCTGCGCGAGGTCGCGACGCTAGAGCCGAAGCCCGGCGTCGAGCCGAGCGCGGGCCATCTCGCCGAGCTCAATGCACAGCTCGCGCGCGAGCCGGCGAAGCTGGTCGTGCGCGCCGCCTACGAGGACGGGCGCGCATCGCAATGGCTCGCCGAGCACGCGCGGATCGGCGCGGTCACGCTGCCGTTCACGGTCGGCGGCAACGACAGGGCGAGCGATCTGTTCGGGCTGTTCGACAGCACCGTCTCGCTGCTGCTGGACGCCGTCAAATGAGCTGGAGCGCGATCGATCTCGGCATCCTCGTGCCGGCCTTCATGGCCGGTGTTCTTGTCCTCGCGACGCATGTGCCGCTCGGCGCGCAAGTGCTGCGCAAGGGCATCGTCTTCATCGACCTCGCGATCGCGCAGATCGCTGCGCTCGGCGTGATCGGTGCCGGCATGCTCGACATCGCGCCGAGCGGCTGGCAGATGCAGACCGCCGCGGCGCTCGCTGCGCTCGCGGGTGCGGTGCTGCTCGACTGGACTGAGAAGAAGTGGCCGCAGGTGCAGGAGGCGCAGATCGGCGTCGTCTTCGTGCTCGCGGCGACCGCGGGCATCCTGCTGCTTGCGAAGAACCCGCATGGCGGCGAGCACCTGCGCGACCTGCTTGCCGGCCAGATCCTCTGGGTCGGCTATGCGCAGCTGGTGTTGCCGCTGGTCGCGACCGTCGCGATCCTCGGCCTCTGGTTCGGCCTGCAGGGCCGACTCTCGCAGCTCGGCTTCTATCTCGTCTTCGCGCTCGCGGTGACGATCTCGGTGCAGCTGATCGGCGTCTACCTCGTCTTCGCGACGCTGATCGTTCCGAGTCTCGGTTCACGCGACTATGCGCAGCCGCGGCGCCTGCCGATTGCCTATGCGATCGGGATCGGCGGCTATGCGCTCGGCCTCGTACTGTCGGCGGCGCTCGACCTGCCGTCGGGCGCGTTGATCGTCTGGTGCCTGGCCGCGCTCGCGGTGCTCGCGCACGCGGCGTCGCCGCGTTCAGTCGCGCAACCCGAGGTCGATGCCCGAGCGCGGCGGCCGCGATCGGTCTAGGGCGCGAGCCGTTCCCTGACCCAGCGCTCGCCGTCGAGCCGATAGCGCAGGCGATCGTGCAGGCGCGAGCGGCGGCCTTGCCAGAACTCCCATGCATCGGGCTTCAGCCGGTAGCCGCCCCAGTGCGGCGGCCGCGGCGGGTGCAACAGGAAGCGCGCGCCGAACTTCGCGGCATTGGCAAGCAGCACCGCGCGCGACTCGATGACCTGGCTTTGCGGCGAGGCCCAGGCGCCGATGCGCGAATCGAGCGGACGCGTCTCGAAGTAGGCGTCCGATTCGTCGGCGGAGATCTTTTCGACGGCGCCTTCGATGCGCACGACGCGCTCGAGCTCGACCCAATGAAACTGCAGCGCGGCGTGAGGATGCGCCGCGAGCTCGCGTCCCTTGCGGCTTTCGTAGTTGGTGTACCAGACCAGGCCGCGCGCGTCGCAGCCCTTTATCAGCACGACGCGCGTCGAAGGGCGGCCGTCGGCGCCGACCGTCGCGAGCGTCATCGCATTCGGCTCCGGCAGCTTCGCGTCGAAGGCCTGGCCGAGCCAGAGCTCGAACTGCACGACCGGATCGGCTGCCGAAGCCGCTTCGTCGAGTTCGGCGCGCTCGTAGCTCTTGCGCAGGCTGGCGATGTCATCCACAGGGCGGAGTATAGAAAGCGCGGCCGTCGATAGCGGCGAGCCCTTACGGGGAAGGCCTTAGGTAATGCTCCCACTACCTGAAAGAAGACGCAGATTCCATCCTCGGGTCGGACTCCGGGCGCGCGCTGTGCTATCGCCCAGTCGCGACGCCGGATGGGGCGCCTCTACCCATGACGAGGATCGAATGAAAGCGCAGTCCGCGGTGATCGTGCTGGCGGCCGGGAAAGGGACCCGCTTTCTCGGCGCCGACCACAAGCTGGCCCAGCCGCTGGGCGCCGCGACGGTGCTCGGCGCGACCTTGCGCAATGCGATCGCGAGCCATCTGCATGTCGTCGTCGTGACGACCGAGGCGTTCGCCGACCTGGCCCGGCGCACCGTCGCGGCGCGCGACGTGATCGTGCTTCCCGAAGTCGGCAGCGACGAGTCGGTCGCGCTCGGCATGGGCTACTCGATCGCGGCCGGCGTCGGCGCACGACCCGATGCATCGGGCTGGCTGATCCTTCCAGGCGACATGCCGATGGTGCAGCCGGCGACGCTGCAGGCCGTCGCGCGCCAGCTCGAGCACCATCCGGTCGTCTATGCGCAGCACAACGGCCGGCGCGGCCACCCGGTCGGATTCGCGACCGAGCTGTATTCGGAACTGGTGACGCTGTCCGGCGACGAAGGCGCGCGCCGCCTCGTCGCGCGTTATCCGGCGTACGGCGTCGAGGTCGACGATCCCGGCGTCCTCGTCGACGTCGATACCGAAGCCGATCTCGAGCGCCTCCGCGGCGTCGACCCGGTGGTCATCGAAAGCTCGGCCTCGTAGGCCGTCGGGTGGTGATCGAAAGCTCGGCCTCGTAGGTCGTCGATTCGCGTTACGCCGTGAGCGAGTGGCGGCGGGCCAGTGCGACCAGGCGTTCGACGTCGCGATCGCGGATGCCGCAACCGTGCAGCGAGCGCGCGGTCTCGACCAGATAGTTGAGCGTGCTGCCGTAGCGTCCGTTCGCGGTGCGCAGGATATCGACCATCTGCGCGTCCGGCACCGGCCCGGTGTGGCTCGGGCTGGCCCGGTGCAGCGTGAACGCGAGCGCCCTGACGCGACCCTGCGAGGTGCGGCAGTTGAGCCACTTCGGGTCGTAGATTCCGGTCGGCATCTCGCGCGCCCACAGGCGCTCGAGCTGCGCCTCCGCGTCGCGCTCCTCGATCCGGTAGACCATGCCGCGGCAGCAGCCTCCATGAACCAGTGCGAACACCAGCCCGGGGCATTCGGGGGTGCCGCGATTGACCCGCGAGCGCATCTGCAGCGCCCGGTGCCAGCCGTAGACGGTGGCCGGCCGCTGTTCGATCGCGTCGAACTCCGGCCGCCAGATCAGCGAGGCGTAGCCGAAGATCCAGATGTCGCCGCGGCCGCCCCAGACCTTCTTCGTCTCTTCGAGCAGGTTGTGCGGATCGCGACAGCCGGGAAGCGAGTGGCGAAACGTCATCGCACAACTCTAGAATGATTCGCGATGACTGGGGAGATCGGCGTGGCAGTTCGAGGCGAAGACATGGAAAAGTTTGCGCTTGACCAACAGGTTCGTCGCGTTTTCGTCGCACAGACGGAGGTTCGATGGATCCGCTGACGCTGGCCGAGCAGGGCCCGGTGATCCCGGTCATCGTGATCGACGACCCGGCTGCTGCCGTTCCGCTCGCGCGTGCGCTCGTCGCCGGCGGCGTGCGCGTGCTCGAAGTCACGCTGCGCACGCCGGCCGCATTGCAGGCGATCGAGGCGATCGCGCGCGCGGTGCCGGAAGCGATCGTCGGCGCCGGCACCGTCCGCAACGCGGCCGACGTGCAGGCGGCGCTCGACGCGGGCTGCCGCTTCGCGGTCAGCCCCGGTTATGTGTCTTCGATCGGGCACGCCTGCGCCGAGCGGCGCCTCGCGCTGCTGCCCGGCGTTGCGACTGCGAGCGAAGTGCTGCAGGCGAGTGCCGACGGCTACACGTTCCTGAAGTTCTTTCCGGCCACGGCGGCGGGCGGCATCGCGATGCTGAAGGCGCTCGCCGGACCGTTCGCCGACATCGCGTTCTGCCCGACCGGCGGCATCAGCGCCGAGTCGGCGCCGCAGTACCTTGCGCTTCCCAATGTCAGGGTGGTCGGAGGGTCCTGGCTGACGCCGCCGGATGCGGTACGCGCCGGCGATTGGGACCGCATCACGCGGCTCGCCCGCGCCGCCGGCGCGTTGCGCGCCTGAAGGATTTACCGACCGGCCGGCCGCCTTGCCGGGATCGCGATCGTTTGACCGGTCGGTGTGCGGCGCGCCGCTTCACTCGCCCTTGCGCTCGATCAACTCGACCTTGTAGCCGTCGGGATCGGTAATGAAAGCGATCACTGTCGTGCCCCCTTTCACCGGCCCCGCCTCGCGCGTCACCGCACCGCCGTTGGCGCGGATCCGCTCGCACGCCGCGTAGGCGTCCGGCACCGCGATCGCGAGGTGACCGTAAGCGGTGCCGAGGTCGTAATGGTCGACGCCGTGGTTTTCGGTCAGCTCGATCTCGGCATGCTCGGGGTTGCTGCCGTAGCCGACGAACGCGAGCGAATATTTCTGCTCCGGCCGCTCGGTCGTGCGCAGCAGCTGCATCCCCATCACCTGCGTGTAGAAGTCGATCGAGCGTTTCAGGTTGCCGACGCGCAGCATCGTGTGCAGAAGTCTCATGGTGTGTCGAATATGAAGCAGGTGGTGGAGGCGTGAGCGTACAGCTTGCCGTCGACGCCGACCAGACGACCGTCCGCGGTCGCCATGCGGCGGCCGACGTGAATCACGTCGCCGATCGCCCGCACCAGCGGAATCTTGTCGTGCAGCGGGCGCACGATGTTGATCTTCAGCTCGGCGGTCGTGTAGGCCTTGCCGGCCGGCAGGGTCGAGTGGACCGCGCAGCCGACCGCCGAATCCAGCAGCGTCGCGAACCAGCCGCCGTGCACGCCTCCGAGCGGGTTGTAGTGCCGGAACAGCGGCCGGCCCTGGAACACCGCGTGTCCGAACGCCACGTCGATCAGCGTGAAATCGAGCGTGTCGGCGATCGGCGGGCGCGGCAACTCGCCGGCCAGCATCGCGGCGAAGACCTCCATGCCGGTCTTTCCGGCGACCTGTTCCGGGCGTGCGACTCCGGACTTCGTCATCCGTCCGCGCACCGCGGCTTCGTCGGCTTGCCATTGCGCCAGAACGGCGGCGGGGTCGGACGGGGTGGACTCGGCGGACATCGGTGGCTCCTGAAATGTTGCAGTTGCAAGAATTGTAGCTACAATCGTTTGAATGATCGATGCGTCCCGCTCCTCGGCTCGCCGCGCCGGCCCGGCAGCTGCGTCGCCAGCGGTGCCGGCGGCGCTGCCGCGCGGCTGCACCAGCTTCAAGCTGCGCCAGCTTAGCCGCCGCGTCAGCCAGCACTACGACCGCATCGTCGGCGCCGCCGGGATCAAGACTACGCAGTATTCGCTGCTGTCGCATCTCGAAAGACTAGGTCCGGTGCGACCCGGCGAGCTTGCGCGCGCGATGGCGATGGACGCGTCGACGCTGACGCGCAACCTGAAGCCCCTGGTCGATCTCGGCTGGGCCGAGCTCGGACCCGGCAGCGACGGCCGCAGCCGCGTCGTCGCCGCGACTCCGGCCGGACGCGCGAAGCGGGTCGAGGCCGGGCGCCTGTGGAAGCGTGCGCAGCTCGAAATCAACGCGCGCCTCGGCACCGCCAAGGTCGCGCATCTGCACGATCTGCTCGCGGAGTGCCTCGAGCTCCTCGAGCTCGAACCCGGAGAACGCGATGACTGACGCCGCCTCGATGCCCCGGCCTGCCGCCCGGCGCGCGATCGCCTTCTGGCTCGTGCTGCTCGCGGCCGGCGGAACGTTCGCGGTGACGATGGGGGCGCGCCAGTCGATGGGGCTGTTCCTGAACACGTTGAACACGTCGACCGGTCTCGGTCTTGCGAGCATCAGCCTCGCCTTCGCATTCGGCCAGCTGTGGTGGGGGCTGACCCAGCCGTTCGCCGGCTTCGTCGCCGACCGCTACGGCGCCGGCCGGGTCCTCGTCCTCGGCGTCGTGCTGGTCGCGCTCGGCACGGCGCTGGTGCCGCTGATGACCACGACCGCCGGCCTCATTTTCGCGATCGGCGTTCTCGCCGCGGGCGGCGCCGGCATGGCCGGCCCCGCGGTGCTGATGTCGGCCGCGACGCGGCTCGTCGCGCCTGAGAAGCGCGGCATCGCGACCGGCCTCGTCAACGCCGGTGGCTCGTTCGGCCAGTTCCTGTTCGCGCCGATCGCACAGGGCATCACGACGGCGGCGAGCTGGGTCGTCGCGCTGCAGAGCCTGGCGTTTCTGTCGTTGCTCGCGCTGCCGGCCGCGTGGGTGCTGCGCGGCCACTCGGCCGGCGCCGGCGCGGCGGCCGCGATCGAGCCCGAGAGCACGCGCGCCGTGCTGCGCCGTGCCCTGCACGATCGCAGCTACCGATTGCTCTGCGCCGGCTTCTTCGTCTGCGGCTTCCATGTCGCGTTCATCGCGACGCACCTGCCCGGCGTCGTCGCGGCCTGCCAGTTGCCGCCTGCGGTCGGCGCGTGGGCGCTCGCGATCGTCGGCCTGTTCAACATCATCGGCAGTTTCTCGATCGGCTGGGCCATCGGACGCTGGCGCATGAAGTCGCTGCTGTCGCTGATCTACGCGGTGCGCGGCCTCGCGGTGCTGGTCTTCGTGTTCGCACCGAAGACCGAAGCGGTGGTGCTCGTTTTCGCGGCGGTGATCGGCCTGACCTATCTCTCGACCGTTCCGCCGACCGCGGGACTCGTCGCGAAATTCTTCGGGCCGGCGCATATGGCGACCTTGTTCGGCGTCGTGATGTTGACGCACCAGATCGGCGGCTTTCTCGGCGCCTATTTCGGCGGCAAGGCGTTCGAGTGGACCGGCAGCTACGACTGGCTCTGGTATGCCGACATCGTGCTCGCGATCGGTGCGGCGTTGATACACCTGCCGATCCGCGAGGCGTTGCCGAAGCCGCGCGCCGCGCCGATCGCGGCGTAACACGGGCCGGCAAGGTCTGACCCGGGCCCGGCCCGACGCGGCGGATGCGGCGCTCCCGCCTGCAATCGCTTCGACCCCCGCTTCGCCGTCCCGCGCCTCAGTCCTCGCGCGCGGCGGCGAGTCCCGGCACGACGTCGCTGCCGTAGGCATCGCGCCAGCGTTCGGCGATGCGCGCGTTCTGGTCGAGGCGCTCTTCGGGCAGGCCGTCGGCGGCGTGCCACGATGCGATCCGCGATTCGACCGCGAAGTGCGCGACCGGCCGCAGCGCCGCGGGATCGTCGAAGGCACCGGCCGCTAGATCCATCCGGTCCGACGCGAGGTATTCGAAGCTGAGAGGCGTGCCGCAGGTCGCGCAGAAGCCGCGCAGCGCGAGCTTCGACGACGCGAAGCGCGCCGGCGCGGTCGCGGTCCAGGTCACCGCGTCCTTGCGCAGGTTGACGAAGGCCGCGCGGGTGTTGCCGAACGCGAGCTGGCACATCCGGCAGTGGCAGTAATAGCCCTCGGGCTTGTCGAGACGGGCCTCGAAGCGGACGGCGCCGCAGAGGCAGCCTCCGGTCATCGCGGTCGGCGTGTCTTCGCTCATCGCTTGCTCCTCGAGCTCGGTCGTTCTTCCTTGCCTTGCGCGTCAGGTCGGGACCGTGTAGTTCAGCGCGAGCCGGCCGCCGTCGACATAGACGATCGAGCCGGTCATGTAGTTCGCGGCGCCGCTGAGCAGGAACGCGCAGACGTCGGCGATCTCGGCCGGTTCGCCGAGGCGCTTCAACGGCGTCCGGCTCAGGATGCGCTGGCGCGCATCGTCGCTGCCGAGCACCGCCTTGCGCGCGAGCTCGGTCGCGATAGTTCCGGGCGCCACCGCGTTGACGCGGATGCCGTGGTCGGCGAGCGCAAGGGCCATCACGCGCGTCAGCTGGTTGATGCCGCCCTTGCTCGCGTTGTAGCTCGCGATGCTCGGAATGGCGGTCACCGCGTTGACCGAGCTCATGTTGACGATGGCGCCGCCGCCGTTCTTCGCCATCGCCCGCGCGACCGCCTGGCCGACGAGGAACGCGCCCTTCAGGTTCACGTCGAGCACGGCGTCCCAGTCGCTCTCGGTGATCTCGAGGAACTCGGCGGCCTTGAAGATGCCGGCGTTGTTGACGAGCGCATCGACCGGACCGAGCGCAGCTTCGGTCGCGGCGAGCGCGGCGTCGACCTCGGCCTTGCGGCTGACGTCGCAGCGGCGATAGAGCGCGCGGGCGCCGCCAGCGACCAGGCGTTCGGCGAGCGCGGCGCCGGCGGCATCGTCGACATCCCACAGCGCGACCGCGGCGCCGTCGCGGGTGAGGCGTTCGGCGCAGGCCGCGCCGATGCCCTGGGCCGCGCCGGTGATGACCGCGACTCGGTCTTCGAGATGGAATTGCACTGCCGTCATCGGGGACCTTTCCGTTGCGCTGCGATCGACGCCGGCGCGAGGATCAGAATATCGCACCCGGTTCTTCGTCGGAGCGGCCATGTCGAAAGTCCTGTCTCGATCCATCTTCGCGTCGGCCGCGCTCGTCGTCGGCGCCTGCTCGACGCTCGCACCCGGTGCGCTGCAGCCCGGAGCCTCGATCGCCGAGGCGCGCGCGACATTCGGCGGTTCGACCGGCGAATATCCGTTGAGCGGCGGCGGCACGCGCCTCGAGTTCGCGCGCGGCTCGTTCGGCAAGCAGACCTACATGCTCGACTTCGACGCGGCCGGCCGCCTGGTCGAGTCGCATCAGGTGCTGACCGAAGCGAACTTCGCGACGATCGTGCCCGACCTTCCGGCCGCCGAGGTGCGGATGCGTCTCGGCCGGCCGGCCAACGTGTTCTACGTGCCGTGGCAGAAGATCCAGGTCTGGAACTATCGCTACCAGCCGGCCGACTGCGTCTGGTATCAGGTCTCGATCGGCGACGCGGGGCGCGTGACCGAAGCGGGCTACGGCACCGATCCGGCGTGCGACGGCCCGAGCACGCGGGACTGAGTCGGGGCGCTCAGCCGCCGTCCTTGCCGACCTGGCGATAGCCGCGGCGCAGCAGCGAGGCGACGAGCCAGCGGTTGCCGTAGAGGCCGCAGAACAGCATGAACCCGAGGTAGGCGACGACGAAGATCAGCAGCAACGCGATCACGCGGGTGCTGGTCGGTACTTCGTTGCCCTTGCGGGCGAAGACGAGATATGCGACCGGCAGCGCACAGAACAACGGCCACGTGAACTTCAGCATCGTGCGCAGCGAGCCGACGAAGAAGGCCTGCCACGAGAAGCCGACACCGACGCGGACGATGTCGCCGTCGGGCGATTTGAAGAGCAGTCGAGTGGCCATGGCTGCCAGCGTAAAGGCCCGCGTCGAGGTACACACTGAAACCCCGTGTATCACCGCTGCGGCGAGGAAAACGCACGCTGCGATCGGGTCGCCGCGGCGCGCGGGTGTAGCGGGAAGGCGACGCCTGCGGGCCGCGGGTTTTCTTCGCTCCAGGGCTCAGGCGACGCGCCCGAACCACCAGACCGAAAGACCTGCGGCGACGACGACCAGCAGCGCGCCGAACGCCGCGAAGAGGGCGCTGATCTCGGTCTCTCGCTTCTCGACGACGAGCCGCGTGCTGAGCCCTTGGTAGACCTTCTTCAGATCCGTGGCGGTGCCGGCATAGAAGTAGTCGGCGCGGGTGATGTTGGCGATGTTCTTCAGCGTCTCTTCGTCGAGGCGCACCCGCATCGACCAGCCTTCGAATGCGATCGTCTCGCCGTCCTTGGTGCCGATGCCGACCGTGTAGACGCGGACGCCGCGGTCGGCGGCCATCTTCGCGGCCTCGAGCGGATCGGGACCGGTCGTGCGCTGGCCGTCGGTCAACAGGATGATCGCGGCCGACGAATACGAGCCCGGCGCGACCGGCGTGAACGGCTGCTTCGGCTTGTCGCCCGGAGCCGGCGGCATGTTGCGCTGGCCGGTGATCTGCGACAGGTCGATGCCGGCCTCCGGGAAGATCGTCGCGAGCGACAGCACGATGCCGCTGCCGATCGCGGTCGCGCGCTGCAACTGGAAGCGGTCGATCGATGCATAGATGTCCTCGCGGCTCAGGGTCGGCGCCTGCACGACGGCGGCGGTGCCGGCGAACGCGACGACCGCGACCCGCACGCTGCGCGGCAGCTCGGCGACGAATGCCTTCGCGGCCTCCTGCGAGGCGACGAGGCGGTTCGGCTGCACGTCGGTCGCGCGCATGCTGCCGGAGACGTCCATCGCCAGCACGACGGTCTGCGATTGCGACGGCAGCGTGATCACCGCCGCCGGCCGCGCGGTCGCGAGCAGCAGCGCGGCGAGAGCGACCAGCAGCAAGGCCGGCGGCACGTGCCGGCGCCAGGCGCTGCGCGCGCCGAGCGCTTCCTTGACGAGGCCGAGCGACGCATAGCGCAGCGTCGTCTTCTTGCGCCGGCGCAGCAGCCAGACGTACAGCAGTGCGAGCAGCGGGATCGCGAGCAGCGACCACAGCATCTCGGGCCACAGGAAATTCAGCGGCGGAGGCGGCGGCGTCATCGGACCCCCTTGCCTGAAGAGTCGTGCGAAGTCGAAAAGTTCATGCCGCGCCGGCCTTCAACGAAGACAGATGGGTCGGCACGCCGCTCGCCTTGCCGCTCCAGTTGGCGAGGCGGCTGCGCTGCTTGCGCAGATCGGCGAAGCGCAGGATCGCGCCCTGCAGGTCGTCGTCGGTCGCGAGCTCGAGCGTGTCGACGCCGGCGCTCGCCAGCGCCTGGCGCAAGCCGGCCTCGCGCTTTTCGGCCGCCGCGGCGAAGCGCTTCCGAAAGCCGCGGTCGTGGGTGTCGACGAAAATCTGCTCGCCGGTTTCGGCGTCTCGCATCGTCACTAGGCCCAGGTCGGGCAGATCCATCTCGAGCGGATCGAAGAGGCGCACCGCGGTGACTTCGTGGCGCTCGGCCAGCTGCCCGAGCGTCGCCTCCCAACCGGGCGCGCTGATGAAATCGGAAACGACGAAGACCGTACTGCGCCGTTTCACGATGCGCTGCCCGGCGCGCAGCAGGTCGCGCAGGTTGGTCGCGCCGGGTGCGGCCAGCGCCGGCCGCGCCGCCATCCGCTGCAGCAGGTCGAGCACCAGCAGGCGGCCGCCGCGGGCCGGGATCACCGTGTCGACGTCGCTGCCGTACAGGATCGCACCGACGCGGTTGCCGTGCCGCGTCAAGAGTCGCGCGAGCACGCCGACGAAGCCGCGCGCGACCTGGCGCTTCGTCGTCGCATCGGAGCCGAAGTCGACGCTCGCGCTGAGGTCGACGAGGAACCACGCGCTCATCTCACGGTCCTCGGTGAACTGGCGCACATAGGGCTGCTGCAGCCGCGCGGTGACGTTCCAGTCGATGTGGCGGACGTCGTCGTGATGCTGGTATTCGCGCAGGTCGGCGAGGTCGAGCCCGGCGCCGCGCCAGAGCGTCCGGTAGTTGCCTTGCAGCAGGCCGTCGAGGCGCCGGATCACGGTCCATTCGAGGCGCTTCAGCAGCGCCT
>JBDTXV010000019.1:0-13192 GCA_040006015.1 Caldimonas sp. | reverse complement strand
GGCACCGTGCTGCTGATGCTGATCCTCGGCGGCCTCGGCCACCTGCGCGGCGCGGTGCTCGGCGCGATCGTCTTCACGCTGCTGAGGGAGGTCTATTCATCGCAGGGCCTGGTCGGCCCGCTCGCCGACCACTGGCAGCTGACGCTCGGCATCACGATCATCGCGTTCGTCGCGGCGCTGCCGAAAGGCCTGATCGGCATCGGTGCGCAATGGCGGCGTTCGCGGCAGCGGCGCGCGGTCGCGGTGCTCGACGATGACTGAGACGGCCGCCCCGCCCGCCGACGTGCTGCTGCAGGCGGCCGCGCTGACGCGTCGCTTCGGCGGCCTGGCCGCGGTCGATGCGGTCTCGATCGATCTGCGCCGCGGCGAAGTCCATGCGGTGATCGGCACGAACGGTGCCGGCAAGTCGACGCTGGTCAACATGCTTTCCGGCGAGCTCGCGCCGTCGGCCGGATCGATCCGGCTCGCCGGCACCGACATCACCGGCTGGTCGCAGCCGAAGCGCGCCCGCGCCGGCATCGGCCGCAGCTACCAGCGCACGAACATCTTCAACGAGTTCAGCGTGTTCGAGAACGCGCGGCTGTCGGCGCAGGCCGCGCATCAGCGCGCCTGGGCGCTCTGGCAACGCGCGAGCGGCTGCGCGACGAGCGGCCGGATCGCCGACGAAGCGATCGACGCGGTCGGCCTCGCCGAGCGCGCGCACGAGCCGGCCGGCGACCTGAGCCACGGCGGCAAGCGCCAGCTCGAGATCGCGATGTGCCTCGCGACGCGTCCGCAGGTGCTGCTGCTCGACGAGCCGCTCGCCGGGATGGGCGCCGAGGAGACCGAGCGCATGCTCGCGCTGCTCGGGGCGCTGAAGCGCGATCACGCGGTGCTGCTGATCGAGCACGACATGGATGCGGTGTTCCGGATCGCCGACCGGATCACCGTGATGGTCAACGGCCAGGTCATCGCGACCGACGTTCCGGAGAAGATCCGCATCGATCCGGCGGTCCGCGTCGCCTATCTCGGGGAGGACGACCGATGAAGCGCATCGACGCTCGGGTCGTGCGCAGGACGGTGGTCCCGGTGCCGTCGGCGCGCCGCAGGAGGGACTGACGTGCTGCAGATCGAAGGCCTGCACAGCCATTACGGCGCCGCGCACATCCTGCACGGCGTCACGCTGATGATCGAGGCCGGCACATCGGTCGGCCTGCTCGGCCGCAACGGCATGGGCAAGACGACCTTGATCCGCTCGCTGATGGGCTACCTGCGCCCGACCGCCGGACGCGTGCAATGGAACGAGCGCGACGTGACCGGCACCGCGCCGGAACGGATGGCGCGCCTCGGCATCGGCTATGTCCCCGAAGGGCGCGGCGTGTTCCCGAACCTCTCGGTGCGCGAGAACCTCGTGATGGCGGCGCGCCCCGGCGCCGACGGCGCGCGCGGCTGGACCCTCGAGCGTGTGCTCGCGACGTTTCCGCGCCTCGCCGAGCGTCTGGGCCACGGCGGCCAGCAGCTCTCGGGCGGCGAGCAGCAGATGCTCGCGATCGGCCGCGCGCTGATGACGAATCCGCAGTTGCTGATCCTCGACGAGGCCACCGAAGGCCTCGCGCCGCTCGTCGTCGCCGAGATCTGGCGCGTGATCGCCGACATCCGCGCGACCGGGATCGCGACCCTGGTCGTCGACCGCGACTATCGCAAGGTCGGCGCGCAGTCGGACCAGCTCGTCGTGCTGCAGAAGGGCCGCGTCGTGCTCGCCGGCCCATCGGCCACGCTGCGCGACGACGAGCGGCTGGCGTCGTTCCTGGGCGTCTGACGCCGAACCCGCTCGGGTCGCGCGCCCGCCGACGGGGCGGACCGACATGCCGCGTGTCGCGCGGGAACACCGATTGCCGCGCGCACGGATCGACAACAACCGGAGACGGAAGAATGAACTCGCTGCTGAAGAAGCTCGCGCCGAGCGCGACCAACATCATCCGGATGGACCACACGCGTGTGCTGGCCGCGTTCCACCAGTTCGAGGCCGATACGCATCCGCAGACGAAGAAGGCGCTGGTCGACACCGTCTCGCTCGCACTCGAGATCCACGCGCAGATCGAGGAAGAGATTTTCTATCCGGCGGTGCGCCGCGTCGTCACCGATCCGGTCGTGATCGACAAGTGCGTGCCGGAGCACGACGAAATGCGCCGCCTGATCGCGAAGCTGCGCGAGATGCAGCCGACCGACACCGACTACGACCGCGTCTTCATGGAGCTGATCCGCGACGTGTTGCATCACGTCGCCGACGAGGAGACCGTGCTGCTGCCGGCCGCTGAGCGGCTGCTGGTCGATCAGCTCGGCGAGCTCGGCGCGAAGATGACGAAGCGGCGCCTCGAGCTGAGCGCGCCGCGCGCCGGCGAGATCGCCGGCAACACGCTGCGCGCAATGCCGGCGAGCACGATGCTGGTGAGCGTCGGCGCGGTCCTCGGCGGCAGCCTGCTGCTGAAGCGGGCCATGCGCCGCCGCGCCTGAACTCGGCCCCGGCCGTCGGCGGCCGCGTCGAACCGGGCGTACGCCGACTCGCGCGCCGACCGCTGCAGTGCGGGCCGGGAATGTCGGAAAGCGCCGACCTCGAGATGCGGCGGCTCCGACATACGTCCGCGTACGCGGCGTGCGCCGGGAGCGCGGCGCGGGAGTACGCTGCGACGACGACTCGCGCCGGCCGTCCGACGGCCGGCTTCGGTTCGCGCTGCCTAATCGGGCCGCGCGGACTTCGCAACCGGGAGAGCAGCGTGACCCTGATCCGAGACATCATGACCCGCGGCGTCGAAGTGATCCAGCGCGACGACACGCTGCAACACGCGGCCGAACGGATGCGCGCGCTCGATGTCGGCGCGCTGCCGGTCTGCGACGGCGAGGCGCTTGCCGGCATGGTGACCGATCGCGACATCACCGTTCGCGGCGTCGCGACCGGAATGATTCCGCAGGAGGCGCTGGTCTCCGACGTGATGACCGAGGAGGTCCGCTTCTGCAGCGAGGACGACACGGTCGAGCAGGTGCTGGAGCAGATGGGCGAGCAGCAGGTGCGGCGCCTCGCGGTGCTCGGCGCGTCGCGCGAGATCGTCGGCATCGTCGCGCTCGGCGACCTGGCGACGCGCCAATCGGCGCATACCGACGAGGCGCTGCGCGAGATCTCGGCGCCCGAATAGGCGCTTGCCGGCGGCCGCCTGCGCAGCCGCGATGGTCGGTTGGGGCCCGCGGGATGCGACCCCCGGCATAGCGGCGGCCGGCGCTGAGGCATGATCGCGGCGTTCACGACAGTATGCATATCCTCGACCCGTCCACCCTCGAAGTGCTGCGCCATCCGGGCGCGTTCGCGTGGCGCACGCTGAGGGCGTTCCGCGCGAACCAGGGGCTGCTGCTCGCCGGAGCGGTCGCCTACTACGCGCTGCTGTCGATCGTGCCGCTGCTGATCCTGACGGTGATCGCGCTGTCCCGGCTGATCGACCAGGCCGAGCTGCTGCAGACGCTCGGGCGCTACCTCGAGTGGCTGGTGCCGAGTCAGTCGCGCTCGATCGTCAAGGAGCTCGCGACCTTTCTGGAGCACCAGGGCTCGATCGGCTGGATCCTCGTCGGGACGATGCTCTTCTTCAGCTCGCTCGCGTTCACGGTTCTCGAGAACGCGATGTCGGTGATCTTCATCCACCGCGTCGCGATCCGGCGCCGCCATTTCATCTTCTCGGCGCTGATGCCGTACTGCTACATCCTGTCGCTCGGCGTCGGGCTGCTGCTGGTGACGCTGGTCGCCGGCAGCCTGCAGGCGATCGGGCAGGAAAACGTGAACATGTTCGGACGCGAATGGTCGCTGCACGGCCTTTCCGGGATACTGCTCTATCTGCTCGGACTCGTCGGCGAGATCTTCGTGCTGACTTCGGTCTACCTCGTGATGCCGGTCGGCCGGCTGAAGCTGCGCCACGCGCTGCTCGGCGGCGTCACCGCGGCGCTGCTCTGGGAGCTGACGCGCCATCTGCTGGTGTGGTATTTCGCGACGCTGTCGCAGGTCAACGTCGTCTACGGTTCGATGACGACGGCGATCGTCGTGCTGCTCAGTCTCGAGATCGGCGCGACGCTGCTGCTGTTCGGCGCTCAAGTGATCTCCGAATACGAACGCATCGGCCGCGCCAATCCGAACGCGCCGCCGAAGCCGTTCAAGACCGAGAGCGTCCCGATCACGAAGCCGGGCGAGCTGCAGTCGATACCGGCCGACAAGCCCGACGTCCGCCGGCCGCGCCGGCAGCGGCGGCGCCAGCCGGCGCGTCCGACATGAAGGCCTTGCGGCTTTCGGCGCTGCGCGGCATCGCGCTTGCGGCCAGCCTCGGCGTCGGCTGCGCGACAGCGTCGGAAGAAAGATCGATCGAAAAGGAGGTCGTCGTCGCGGCGCCGATCGAGACGGTCTGGCAGACCTGGACCAGCAAGGCCGGGATCGAGTCGTTCTTCGCACCCGAGGCCGAAATCGAGCCGCGCGTCGGCGGCGCCTTTCACATCCATATCGATCCCCTCGCGGCGCCCGGCGCAAAAGGTGCCGACGACATGCGCTTCATGGCGCTGCAGAGGCCGACGATGCTCAGCTTCGACTGGAACGCGCCGCCCTCGCTGCCCGAGGCGCGCGCGCAGCGCACGTTCGTCGTCGTGCGCCTCGCCGACGTCGACGGCAAGTCGACCCGCGTGACCTTGCACCACACCGGCTGGGGCAGCGGCGGCGAATGGGACGAGACCTACGCCTACTTCGATCGCGCCTGGGGCTTCGTGCTCGGCAACCTGAAGAAGCGCTACGAGGTCGGCCCGCAGGACTGGACCGAGTGGATGGAAGGGCTGCGCAAGGCTCATGCCGCGCCGGCGCCGAAGTAGTCAGACGGCGCGCTCTTCGAGCAGGTAGTGGGCGCCGTCGTACTGGCCGAGCACGTCGGTCAGATACGGCAGCACGACCCTCAGCTGCTCGTGCAGCGTGTGCGGCGGATTCAGCACGAAGACGCCGCTGCCGGCGAGGCCGAAGCCTTGCGCGTCGGGCTGCTGCACCGTCAGCTGCGCATGCAGCCAGCCTTTCGGCGCGAGCGCTTCGAGGCGGCGCGGCAGCTGCGCCGCTTCGAGCTTCGTGACGTGCGGATACCAGACGATGTAGACCCCTTCGGCGAAGCGCGAAACCGCGTCGCGCAGCGCTGCGACGACGCGCGCGTAGTCGCCGTTGCCTTCGTAGCTCGGGTCGATCAGCACGACCGCGCGCCGCGTCGACGGCGGCACTTGGCCTTTCAGGCCGTCGAAGCCGTCCGTGTCGAAGACCTCGGCGCCTTTCGCCGTGCCGAGGTACGACGCGAGGATGCGGTGGTCCGTCGGATGCAGCTCGAACAGGCGCAACTGGTCCTGCGCGCGCAGCAGCATCGTCGCGAACGCCGGCGAGCCGGGGTACTGCTCGAGGCGACCGTCCGGGTTGAAGCGCCGCACCAGCTCGACATAGTCGGCGAGCGCCTCCGGCAGGTCGTCGCGGTCCCACAGGCGCCGGATGCCCTGCTCGAACTCGCCCTTCTTCTGCGCGTAACGCCCCTCGAGCGAATAGCCGCCGGCGCCGGCATGCGTGTCGACCAGCCGGTACGGCTTCTCCTTCGCGTTCATGTGGCGCAGCACGCGGGTCAGCACCGTGTGCTTCAGCACATCGGCGTGATTGCCGGCATGGAACGCGTGGCGATAGGCGAGCATGACGGCAGACCCGGAGCGTCGAAGCTCCGACTGTACGGTGCGCTTCGGCGCCGTCGCGCCGCCGAATGCCTGCAGGTCAGGCGGGAATGCGCAACAGCTGGCCCGGATAGATCTTGTCCGGATTGCTCAGCATCGGCTTGTTCGCCTCGAAGATCTTCATGTAGTCGTTCGCGTTGCCGTACTGCTTTTTCGCGATCGCCGACAGCGTGTCGCCGCTGACGACCGTGTAGAAGCGCGATTCGTCGGCCGGCTGCTCGACCGTCAGCAGGTCGTTGACCTTGCCGACTCCCTGTACGTTGCCGCAGCACAGAACGATCTTTTCCTTCGTCGCCTGGTCGGGCGCGACGCCGGACACGGTCACCGCCTGCGTCGAGCCGTCGTATTCGACCTTCAAGCCGTTCGCCGGCAGCTTCTGCGACGCGATGTACTTCTCGATCGCCTGCGCCGCGGTCTGGTCCGCCTGTGCCGATTTCTCCTGCAGCGCCGCGGTGTTCGACGCCGTGGCACTCGCGGCCGCTGGCGCGTCTTGACGGCCGAAGAGTTTCTCGCCGGCGTCCTTGATGAAACTGATGAGGCTCATGATGTTTCCTGACTGCGTGGATTGCGCGCCGAGGGACGACCAATTCGAAGCCCGGCGGGTCGCTCAGTCTGGGTTCGACGCCGCAGCGAAGCTGTCGGACAAGACCGCGACGCCGCGTCGGCAGGGCATCGAGCGCGCAGGGCGCCTCGCGACTACGAGTCCGGCGCCGAGCGCCGCCGCGCCGCGACGAGTCGACCTCTCAACCGGAGCGCTTGACGCGCGCCCGAAACAGCTCCGCGATCCCGACCTCGCGCGGACCGGGGATCACCTCGAACGATTCGCCGGCGCGCAACGTGCCCGGCACGCGCACCGCGAGATAGAAGCCGCACCAGGCCTGCGCGATCATCGCCCGCGCGGCCTGCTTGAATTCCATCGCCGCGTTGAACTTGAAGCAAGGAAAGCGCGGCTCGCTGACCGCGAGCGTGCAATCGGCAAAGCGCCAGACGTCGCCGATCCAGGTGTCGGATTCGAGCTGTCCGTTCAAGGTCAGGTTCTCGCCGAGAGCGCCGTACGGCAGGCGATCGCCCCACGCCGCGGCGCCGGCCTGGGCCCGCACCGTCTCCCAGAACGCGTAGTGTTCGTGCGGATAGGCATAGACCGCTTTCGCGAGTCCGCCGTGCACCGAAAGGTCGGCCTGCTCGTCGCCTTCGATCCCCAAAGGCTCGACCCGGCGCGAGCCATCGACGCCACGTTTGCCGATTCCACTCATTACCGCGCGGCCCTCGATCAGCAGTTCGCGTGCGCGAGAGACGTTGAGGCTGAGGACGCGCGGCACGGCGTCGAATATGCCCGAAACGCGCCGAGCCGGCGCGCTTACGCGGACGGAATCCGGTAAGCGCGCTGCGCCGCGACGACGGCGCGGCCGCGCGCGCCGGCGACCCAGCCGACGAAGAGCTTCGCGACCGGATGCGGCGAACGGAACGAGCGCATCGCGTGGACCGGCTCGATCGACTCCGGGCCGCTCTCGCCGAGGATCGCGAGCGGCGCGCCGCCGTGCATCTGCCAGGCGCCGCGCTCGACGAATGCGCAGGCGCCGCGCGCACGGGCTTGCGCGATCAGACCGGTTGCCGGGTCGGCGACCCGATACCAGGGCGCTGGTGACGCGATTCGCGCGGCACGCCAGGCCTTCTGCTCGGCGAGGTGCGAGCCGGAGCCGTCGTTCGCCGAAAGGAAGACGAGTGCGCCGGAACGACGCGTCGCCGCATCGGCGAGCGCTGCCAGCAAGCCGACGATCCCGTGGCTACGGTCGAGGGACACGATCTCGCGCGCGAGCGACCGGGCCGGGCCGACGACGACGAATTCGCCGCTCGCGATCGGCCTGCGGTCGTGGACCAAACCCTGTCGTTCGAGTCCGGTCTCGATGTCGGCGGCGTTCGTCAGGCCGGCATCGAGCTCGCCGGCGGCGAGGGCGTCGAGAACCGCGGTCGCGGTGTCGGCGACGAGCTGGACGCGCAGCCCGATGTCACGCACGAAGCCCTGTTGCAACGCCTGGGCCAGACCCGATTCGATCAGCGCGGAGTCGCTGCCGACGCGCAACGCGCCGGACCGAGGATGCGGCCCCTGCGGCCGCGCGATCGCCGGAGCGGCGGTCGCGGCGCCGAGACAGCTCAACAGCAGGGAACGGCGCCGCATCGTCGGCAATTATCGAATTGACGTCGCAAGCTCGTGCATCGATGCGCTCGATCGAGCCGTGATGAACCGGCCTTAGGTCACGGCGCGGAGCCGCATCGCGTCATTCGGCATTTGCATAACCCTTCGGCGAGCGCCATTTCCACGAACATTACACTCGTGCGAAAAAGCGCTGTCGCCCCCCTGAACAGGGCGCTGCGCACAAGTCCCGGCCCTGCTGCAATCGGCACCCCGAGTGCCACGGCCGAGATATCCGAGACAACCCGCCTTCGCAGTGCCTGCCGTGCGCGCGCCCGATCCTTTTTCGATGACTGGAACCTTTCGATGAACCGTCCCTTGATGGCAGGGCTGAACCCCAACGTTCCCGCCTATGTGAAGCATCCGAAGCTGATCGCGTGGGTCGCCGAGATGGCCGCGCTGACCGAAGCGAGCAACGTCTACTGGTGCGACGGCAGCCAGGCCGAATACGACCGTCTCTGCGCGCGACTGGTCGCCGCCGGGACCTTCCGCAAGCTCGATCAGAATCTGCGCCCGAACAGCTACCTCGCCTGCAGCAGCCCGAGCGACGTGGCCCGGGTCGAGGATCGCACCTTCATCTGCTCCGCGCGCAAGGAAGACGCGGGGCCGACCAACAACTGGATCGATCCGGCCGAGATGCGCGCGCTGCTGCAGAGCGGCAAACCCGACGGCACGCCGGCGCTCTTTCGCGGCAGCATGCGCGGGCGCACGCTGTACGTGGTGCCGTTCTCGATGGGTCCGCTCGGCTCGCCGATCGCGCACATCGGCGTCGAGCTCTCCGACAGCGCCTATGTCGCAGTCAACATGAAGATCATGACGCGGATGGGCCGGCCGGTGCTCGACGTGCTCGGCACCGACGGCCATTTCGTCCCGTGCATGCACAGCGTCGGCGCGCCGCTCGAGCCGGGTCAGAAGGACGTCGCGTGGCCGTGCAATCCGGTCAAGTACATCGTCCACTATCCCGAGACGCAGGAGATCTGGAGCTACGGCTCCGGCTATGGAGGCAATGCGCTGCTCGGCAAGAAATGCTTCGCGCTGCGGATCGCGTCGACGATGGGACGCGAACAGGGCTGGCTCGCCGAACATATGCTGGTCCTCGGCGTGACTTCGCCGGAGGGACGCAAGCATCATGTCGCCGCGGCGTTTCCGAGCGCCTGCGGCAAGACCAATTTCGCGATGATGATTCCGCCGGCCGGCTTCGAAGGCTGGAAGGTCACGACGATCGGCGACGACATCGCGTGGATCAAGCCGCAAGCCGATGGCCGCCTGTACGCGATCAACCCGGAGGCCGGTTATTTCGGCGTCGCGCCCGGCACCAACGAGAAGACCAACCCGAACTGCATGGCGAGCCTGACGCACGACGTGATCTTCACGAACGTCGCGCTGACCGACGACGGCGACGTCTGGTGGGAGGGAATGACCGAGACGCCGCCGGCGCATCTGATCGACTGGCAGGGCAAGGACTGGACGCCGGCGCTCGCGGCCGAGACCGGTGCGAAGGCGGCCCATCCGAATTCGCGCTTCACGGTCGCCGCGACCAACAATCCGGCGCTCGATGTCGACTGGGACAACCCGGCCGGCGTCGCGATCGATGCGTTCATCTTCGGCGGCCGGCGTTCGACGACCGTGCCGCTCGTCACCGAAGCGCGCAACTGGCTCGAAGGCGTCTACATGGCGGCGACGATGGGCTCGGAGACGACCGCGGCGGCCGGTGGCGCGCAAGGCGTCGTGCGGCGCGATCCGTTCGCGATGCTGCCGTTCGCCGGCTACAACATGAGCGACTACTTCCAGCACTGGCTCGACCTCGGCCGCAAGCTCGAGACGCGCGGCGCGACGCTGCCGAAGATCTTCTGCGTCAACTGGTTCCGCAAGGGCGCCGACGGCAAGTTCGTCTGGCCCGGATACGGCGAGAACATGCGCGTGCTGCAATGGATCGTCGGGCGCGTGCGCGGCACCGCGCAAGGCGCCGACAACGCGTTCGGCACGACGCCGCGCTATGAAGACCTGAACTGGAACGGCCTCGATTTCAGCCGGGCCCAGTACGAGCAGGTCACGAGCATCGACAAGGCGGCATGGCGCGCCGAGCTCGGTCTGCACGAGGGCCTGTTCAAGCAGCTCGCGCATCACCTGCCCGCTGAGATCACGGCGACCAAGGGGCGCATCGAAGCGCGGCTCGGTGCCTGACGCGCCGCTGACCGTGCGCGGCGCAACGTCCACCGGATCGGAACCATCATGTCGCTGACGACGCGACCGCTGACGCCGGCGCCAGCGCATGACCTGACCGATGCCGAAGTCGCCGAGCTCGACGAACTGCTCGCGGCGACGCCGGAACCGCTCGAGCCGCTCGACGCGGTGATGCTCGACGGCTACCTGTGCGGCGTGATCGTGCAGCCGGTGTTGCTCGAGAACGCGACCTGGCTCGCGCACGTGTTCGATTTCGAAGGCCGGCCTCTGCCCAACGATGTCGATCCGGCGTGGCAGCAGCGCACGACCGCGCTGATCGTCCGCCGCCACGGAGTGCTGAATCGCGCGCTCGCCGAAGAGGGCTGGTTCGAACCGCTCGTGCTCGAGGTCGACGACGAGGCCGCGCCGGCGGCCGAAGGCGGCGCCGCCGCCGAGCTCGCGCCGAGTTCGCGCGCGTTGATGCCGTGGGTCGCCGGTTTCCAGCAGGCCACCGCGTGCTTTCCCGATCTGGTCGAAATGCCCGACGACTCGATCAGTGCGGCGCTGGCCAGGCTCTATCGCCATCTGCCGGTCGAGACCGAGGACGAGCGCGAGCTCGTCGCGATGCTCGATGCCGAGCATCCGCTCGCCGATCTCGACGAAGCGATCGAGGATCTGGTTGCAAACGTCGCCGATCTGTACGACCTGACGAGCGAGCAGCGCTACAAGGTCGACACGGTCCGACGCGAATCGCCGAAGGTCGGACGCAACGACCCGTGTCCCTGCGGCAGCGGCAAGAAGTTCAAGCAGTGCCACGGCGCCGGCTGACGCCGCGCGATCGCCGTCGCGATGCCGCCGCCGCGCGGCCCGAGCAGCGGCCGAGCCCCTGAGCGGCGATGCGGATCCAGCTGCTTTCCGATCTGCACCTCGAGACCGAGGTCTACCAGCCGCGTCCGGCGCCGGGCGCCGAACTGCTGGTGCTGGCCGGCGACATCGACAGCAGCTGGGAAGCGTTCGAGCGCTTCCGCAACTGGCCGCAGCCGATCCTGTTCGTCGCCGGTAACCACGAGTTCGACGAGCGCGAATTGAACGACGCGTGGCCGGCGCTGCGCGCCCGTTGCGAGGCGCTCTCGATCACGCTGCTCGAACGCGAGAGCGTCGTCCGCTGCGCCGCCGATGGCAAGCGCGTCCGCTTCGTCGGCACGACGCGCTGGTCCGACTTCGATCTGTTCGGCGCGGCGCGTCGTGCCAAGGCGATGCGCGCCGCGAGCTATTTCATGCAATTGATGGGCGCGACGCGCGACGGCGCGCCGTACGACGCGGCCGCGGTCCGCGCCGATGCGCTCGAATGCCGGGCCTGGCTCGAGGCGGAGCTTTCGTTGCCGCAGGGCGCGTGGGATGCGACCGTCGTCGTGACCCATTTCGCACCGAGCGCCGCGAGCGCCGATCCGCGCTACGGGTTGCAGAACGGGACCGCGAGCTTCTGCAATGCCGACGACGATCTGCTCCCGCGCGCCGATCTGTGGCTCCATGGTCATCTGCATTGCGTGCACGATTACCGCATCGAGCATCCGGGCGGCAGCACGCGCGTCGTCTGCAATTCGCGCGGCCATGCCGCGAAAGGCGAAGCGCGCGAGCACGAGCCGATGCTCGTGCTCGAGGTCTGAGCGAAGGTCGCTGACCTATTCGCGGCGCCGAGAACCGGCCGGCGCAGTCCGCGGGGCTGCCTTCGAGCGACTGGCGTCGGGCGCGGCGGTATGCCTCCCTCTCGGCACGACGGTCAGAACCGCGAGCGCCGCTCCAGTCGGCGCTGCCAATGCGGCGTCGTCGACGGGCCGGCATCGGGCAGTACGGTCGGGTCGAATTCGATCACGGTGATCGAATCGAGGCCGAACGCGGTGCCCATGTCGGCCGGGTCCTCACCGGTGCGGCGCTGCACGCGCCAGGCTTCCTTCAGGGCGATCAACCATGCTGCGGCGGGGAGCAGTTTCATCGCGAACGAGGCCGGTGAAGTAGGCATTCCAGTTTGGCGCCTGCCGGCGGCCGCGGTACGGCGAAAACCGGCCGGTTCGGGTATCAATACCGGTTTTGCCGCGAGCGCGGCGCGCCCGTTGTCGAGCGCGAGGCGCTCCTCGGCCTTCGGCAGGTCGCCGGTCATCTGGTACAGCCCGCCCGAGTATTCGAGCGCGCCGCGGCGAGCTTGTCGGCGGCCGGCTGCGCCGACGTGTCGAATGCAGCGACGTGGGCGGCGCCGAGCAGCATCGCGATCGCGATCAGGACTCGGTGGAGAAGCGCTTGCCTCGGAGTTTTCCTCGAAACGCAGCCGGCTGCCCGCATTTTCCGCGCATCGCGCGGCGGCCGGAATTCCGGTGTCGCGGTCTCCACACCCCCGCGCTCAGAGCACCGCCGCCATCGCGAGCGCGGTCGCTTCGGCATTCGCAGAGTTCAGGCCGGCGACGCAGAGGCGCCCCGAGCGCACCAGATAGACCGCGTGCTGCTCGCGCAAGCGGTCGACCTGTTCGGGCGTCAGCCCGGTGTAGCTGAACATCCCGCGCTGGCTCAGGAAGTAGTCGAAGTCGCGCCCCGGCATCTTCGCGTGGAGGACCTCGTGCAAGGTCGTGCGCATCGCCAGGATGCGCTGGCGCATCGCCTCGAGCTCGGCAGCCCACGCCGCGCGCAGCTGCGGATCGGCGAGCACCGTTGCGACGACCTGGCCGCCGTGGATCGGCGGGCTCGAGTAGTTGCGGCGCACCGTGAACTTCAACTGGCCGAGCACGTTGACCGCCTGCGCTTCGTCGGGGCAGACGACGCTGAGCGCACCGCAGCGCTCGCCGTACAGGCTCATGCTTTTCGAGAACGAATTCGCGACGAAGAAGCTGAGCGCGCTGCCGTCGTCGCAGCGCGCCGCCGCGAGCGCGCGCACCGCGTAGGCATCGGCGTCGATGCCGTCGCCGAAGCCCTGATAGGCGAGGTCGAGATAGGGCAGCAGGCGGCGTTCGCACAGCACCGGGATCAGCGCATCCCATTGCGAGCGCGTCAGGTCGACGCCGGTCGGGTTGTGACAGCAGGCGTGCAGCAGCACGACGCTCT